>JAICMB010000480.1 GCA_025929455.1 Bryobacteraceae bacterium
AGTTCGTCGCCCAGCCGGTTAGCTGCTTCCGGATCTTGCTCATTGCGGAAACGCTCAGCAAGAGCAAGAAACTCCTGCTGTTTTCGTTTTTCCGCCTCGATTCCGTTCTCGATCAGCTCCAACAACATGCGATTCTTACTCAGTTTGCGACTCTTGGCCATGCTGGCCACCTGCTTCGCCAATCTCGGTGGAAGACTGATGCTCTGCCGGACGGCCTTTTCAGCCACGCTCATCACACCATTTATGCACTAAAACAGTGCGTTATACAACGTTTCAGTTCACGCCCGGAATCGCGCAGCCCAAAACTTTCGTAACCGGATGTGCAACCGGCCGCCCCGCAAGCACAGCCTCTAAGGCATCGCGCAGATCCGATTCCGTCGGCGCGTACCGCGTCTTCCCGATCGCGACGAAGCGGTCATCCACGCGCCCGCGATAGAGCTCCTTGCCGTCGGGGTCGAGGATCACGGCTTCGGGTGTGGAGCGTGCGCCGGTGTGACGCGCGAGCAACTGCCGCGGGTCGAGCAGGGCGGGGTACGGCAGGCTGTAGTCGGCATCATGCTGCCGCACTTTTTGCGCCGTGTCGGCGGGATCGGAGTACACGCTCCAGAACAGAACGCCGCGTGGCCCGTAGTCTCGGTACAGGCGCGTGAGTAGAGGCGCGTACGTGTTGGAGTTGGGGCAGTCGGTCGCGACGAACAGCAGCACCGTCGCTTTATGGGCGCTCAACTCCGCGGCGGTGTGCGTTTTTCCAGTGGCGTCGCGTAGCGTGAAATCGAGGCGGGGGGCGTTGCCGCTGGCCAGCACGGCCGGCGCGGCCAGCGCCATGATGGCGAGAATCCGCTGTATCCTCATGGCGAGTGGGTCTTTTCCGAATCATTTTAGCAGCGGCTGGCGCTTGTGCCGCGCTCGCGCTGGCCGCTGCCACCGCCGACCACACCGCCAGCGCCTTGCAGTTGCGCGACGCGGCGAAAGAAGCCGGCGTGAATTTCGTGCTGGCGAACAGTCCCACGCCGCTGAAATATCTTATTGAGACGATGCCCGGCGGCGTGGCCGTTTTCGACTACAACGGCGATGGCAAGCCCGATCTGTATTTCACGAATGGCGCCGAAGTGCCTTCGCTCGTGAAGAGCGGGCCGCGTTACTGGAATCGTCTCTATCGGAACGACGGCCACATGCATTTCACCGACGTGACCGAACAGGCGCACGCGATGGGCAAGGGCTATGCCATGGGCGTGGCGGCGGCCGACTACGACAACGACGGACATCCCGACCTGTTCATCGCCGGCGTCAACCAGAACACGCTGCTCCACAACCGGGGCGACGGCACCTTCGAGGACGTGACGGCACAGGCCGGTCTGCACCCGGAGCCGTGGGCAGTCGCCGCCGGGTGGTTCGACTACAACAACGACGGCTTGCTTGACCTTCTTGTCGTGCACTACTCGGCGACACCGCTCGAGGACCGCTTCTGCGGCGACCGCGAGCGCAACATCCGCGTGTATTGCAACCCGAAGTACTTCGAGCCGGCGCCCGCGACCCTGTATGAGAATCGCGGCGGCGGGCACTTCGTGGATGTGTCGGCAAAGTCCGGGATAGCGAGGTACGCCGGCCGCGGCATGAGCGTAGCGTTTGCCGATTATGACGGCGACGGCCACATGGACGCGTTTGTCACTAACGACAACATGCCCAACTTCCTTTTCCACAATCGCGGCAACGGCACGTTTGAAGAGGTCGCGCTGCTAGCGGGTGTGGCGCTGCGCGATGCCGGCAAGCCGGTCTCGAGCATGGGCGTGGACTTTCGCGATTACGACAATGACGGTCTGCCGGACATCACGGTCACGGCGCTGGCGGGCGAGACGTATCCGCTGTTTCGCAATATCGGCAAAGGCATGTTCGCGGACGCGACCTACACCAGCCGAATCGGCACGGCGAGCTCGCCGCATAGCGGATGGGGCAACGGTTTTGTGGATCTGAATAACGATGGCTGGAAGGACCTGTTCACCGCCAACTCGCACGTGAACGATCGCGTTGAAATGTTCGACGCCCATCGTTACAAGGAACCGAACAGCGTGTTCCTGAACAGCGGTGGCCGCTTTAGCGAGGTGACTGTACCGGCTCTAGCGGCGGAAATAAAAGCGCATCGGGGCGCGGCGTTCGGCGATCTGGACGGCGATGGCCGCCTTGACATCGTCGTATCCGCGCTGGGCGAGCCCGCTGAGATTTGGACCAATACCAGCACGGGCGCGGGCAACTGGATCGCATTTCGTCTGCACGGCGCCAAGAGCAACCGTGATGGCATCGGCGCGCGGATTCAGATCGGCAAACAGTGGAACCAGATGACCAGCGCGGTGAGCTACGCTTCGTCCAGCTTGATTCCGGTGCATTTCGGCTTGGGCCGCACGGCGACGGTAGACGAGGTTCACATCATTTGGCCGAGCGCTATCGAGCAGTGCCTACGGAACGTGCACGCCAACCAGGTGGTGGACATTACGGAGCCGGCGAAGTAGTGCAGTGACCGCGTGATCGAGTTCCTTTCGTGTGGGGCAGGCTGTAGCCTGCTGGCGGACTGTCAGTCCGCCCTGCGCCGGTTGGCACCGTCGCGCAGCTTGCCAAGCTGCCCTGCAAAGCACACTTTCCACCGCGGTCAAAGCAGTAGCAGCCATTTTCCGACAGCATGCGCTGCGCGAGCTGAGGCTCACCACCGGCCCGATACGCGCGCGCGAGCTGGTAATGCAGGCTGCCATCCGCATCGATGTCGAGCGCGGCCTTAAGCTGCGGAATCGCCTTTTCATGCTGGCCGACCCGCGCGTAATTGCTTGGCGCTCGCGCACGGGGCCGGCGTCGGACACTGCGCGAGCAGTGCGGGAACGAGCAGGAGAAGCGTGGAGCCTATACGGAACATCGGAAACGGCTGCGCTACCGGGTATACAGCAGCATAGCGCAGCCGCCGCGGAGGAGGCCGCTAATGCGCGGGCGCGCCGTCGGGCGCCGGTCCGTGGAACTGAATTGCGGAGGTGACCTGCGGAATGAATCGCAGGTCCGCCAGGTTTTCGAGCGAACCGTCAATGTTTACGACCGTGACCTCCTTCGGCTCCGCTGACACCACGACAAATCCCTTCTTCGCGCCGGTGCGTACGTAGACCCCTACATGCTCGGCCTTTTCTTGAACATCGACCATCTTCGACCAGCCGTTACTTTTGAGTTGCGCCAGCACCGGATCGAGATCGGACATGCTGTACGCGCCGGTGTTCTCAAATTCAAAGTTGCGAACTTCAATCGCGTTTACCTTCTCAAGCGCTTTGGAAGCCTCACGAATCCCCTGGTCCTTGTCCGCATTCGGTGCCATGCTCATCATGGCCTTGAGCTTTTCTCGATCCAGCGAAACGTGCGTGCTCTCCTTAGCTTTAGCGGCGAGCTTGTCCAGGCTGCTCAGGTCCAAAGTGTCCGGTGCGGGCGTCTGCGCGAAAGCGATCACGGTCGCGCCGGCCAGCGCGGCGGCGAATAGGGCGGTTTTCACGGCGTGTTGTGCCTCCGAGGAGAATTACGCAACAGGAACCGGATCGGTTCGCGGAAAATTCAGGCTTGTTATCG
>JAICMB010000429.1 GCA_025929455.1 Bryobacteraceae bacterium
AGACGTGATGTCCATTGCGTTCGAGGGGTTCGGGCGCGCTCTGCGAAATCCGGTGCGCGGGGAAGGCGGTCCATCGCGGCTGGTGAGCGTGACGCCCCTGTAAAAGCTTTCCGGAAGCTTGCGGTTGCACTCGCGACGGCACTTGACAAGTGACAATTATCACTTTACGTTGTATTCTAATGATTAAGAGCTTCAGGCATCACGGCTTGAAACGGCTGCACCCGCTGAAGGGCGATTTGAAGGGGTTCTGGTCCGTCGCCGTGCGGGCCAACTGGCGCATCATGTTCCGCTTTGAAGGTACTGACGCTTTTGATGTTGAACTGATCGATTATCACTAGCGAAGGAGAAACCGCCGTGCCCATGAACAAACCAGTGCATCCCGGTTCAATCGTCCGTCACGATTGCCTTGAGCCGTTGGGCCTGTCTGTAACGGAAGGCGCAAAGGTTCTCGGCGTGACCCGGCAAACCCTTAATAACATTGTCAATGGCAAGTCCGGCATCAGCCCGGAAATGGCGATCCGGCTAAGGAAGGCGTTCGGCAGTACGGAAGAGACGTGGCTTCGGATGCAGATTGCGTACGACCTCGCCGCGGCGCGCAGAAACGAAAACAAGATCAAGGTTCGCCGTCAGCATCTCGAAGAACTGCACGTCCAGTAACTCCAACTCGGCTGTAGCGTTCCAGGCTCATTTCTTCGGCGCGGGTGCGGTCAGTTTCGGTGAGGCATCGCGCTCAGAAGTGGCGACGTCATGTCGATTGCTGGAGGTGTTCGGGCGGGAACTGCGGAACAGCGTGCGGGTCGGACCTTCGCCGCAGCCGCTGATCACGGCGGCGCCACTTTAGCCGGTCACGCTAAAATTGCACAATACCCCACGCGCGGTCGTGCCGCGAGCGCCATGCCATCCAGTGTTGCCGTACGGCTACAGGTCGAAAAGATCGTGGCCAGCCGTGTGTTCGCGGCGTCCGATCGGATGATCCGGTTCTTGCGATTCATCGTCGATCAGGGCACCACTGACCCGTCCGCGCTTAAGGAGATCGTTATCGGCGTGCGGGTGTTCGATCGCGACGGATCGTACGATCCCGCCCTCGATCCTATCGTCCGGGTGGAAGCGCGCCGGTTGCGCGCGAAGCTGTCGTCCTACTATGCGACGGAAGGCAAAACGGACGATCTGATCATCGAAGTACCGAAGGGCACGTACGTGCCCGCGTTCCGCCAACGCAACGAGGACGCGCCTGCGGCGGCGCGCTGCGCTTCCATTGCGGTCCTTCCGCTCGTTGACCTGGGACTGGCGAGCGAGAGCACCGGCGGCGACTATTTCAGCGACGGCCTCACCGAAGAGATCATCCATGCGCTGACGAAGCTGGAAGGCCTGCGGGTGGTCGCCTGGCATACAGCCGCTCAGCTCAAGGGGCACGAGGAGGACATTGCCGGTGTGCGCGACCGTTTGCACGTGCAGTATGTCCTGCGCGGCCGCGTTCGCCGCGACGCCGTGCGCCTGCGCGTGACGGTGCAACTGATCGATACCGGTAACGGACAGTACCTCTGGTCGGAAGCATACGACCGGCATCTGCGCGATGCGTTCGCCGTCCAGGAAGAGATCGCGCGCAGCATTGCGCAGACACTGCAGCTAACGCTGGCCAAACCGGAAAGCCGGAGCGACACAAAAACTCCGGATGCGCGCGCATACCATCTGTACCTGAGCGGCCGCGCGCACTGGAACCGGCGGACTGAGGAGGAGCTGCAGCGCAGCATCGTCTGTTTCGAAAAAGCGGTGCTGCTGGAGCCAACGTTCGCGTCCGCCTGGGCGGGAATCGCGGATGCTTATAATCTGCTGGGCGATCTAGGTTTCCGAAGCCCGGACAATATGGTTCGGAAGGCGGTCATTGCGGCGCAGCGCGCTCTGGAGCTGGACTCGCAATCCGCGGAGGCGTATTCCTCGCTCGCACTCGTCCGCAGCCAATACGACTGGGAGTGGGCGGATGGCGAACGGCTGTTCCGTCGTGCCATTGAGTTGAATCCGGGTTATGCGACGGCGCGCCACTGGTACGCCGTGGATCACCTCGCGATGCTGGGGCGATTGGAAGAGGCGCATCGGGAAATTGAGTTCGCGCACGAACTCGATCCACTGTCGTCGATCATTGGCGACAGCAGGGCGCTGGTGCATCTGCTGAAACGCGATTACGACGGAGCGATCCGGCATATCGAGCGCGTAATCGAGCGCGATAGCACGTTCCATCGCGCGCGCGCGTCGCTGGGCCGCGCTTATCTGCAGGCCGGCGATTATCGCAGCGCCATCGAACTGCTCAACGAGGCGCGCGAGCTCATGGGCGATATTCCGTCGGTGCTCGGTGCTTTGGGACAGGCGTACGCGCTCTGCGGCCGTCGCGATGAAGCACGGGAGTTGCTGGAACGGCTGTGCGCGGACGGCAACACGCGCCACGTGCCCTGGACGCCGTTCGCAGTCATCTACATTGGGCTGGGCGATGTCCCGCGGGCGTTGGAGTACTTAAGCCGGGCCGTCGAGCTGCGCCAGCGCTCCGTTACATCTTTGAAAGTTCATCCGTTATACGATGCGATTCGCTCCGAACCAGATTTTCAGGCGCTTTTGCGCCAAGTTCGGCTCGACTAAAGCTCCGGAACTTCGTAGTTCTTACCGTAAGGAGCGTCCCGATCACACCGGTTCACACTTACGCCGCGAACGCAGTTCGGGCAAGCTGGCGATATGCGAGCCGTATATCTCAACCTTGCGTTTCTGGCCTGCGTCATTCCGGCGCCAATGGACACCGCGGCCTCCGATCTGAACGCGCGCGGCGCCGCTCTCTTCGAACAAGCGCATTACCACGAAGCGGAGGCGCTGTTCCGCCGCGCATTGGCCATGGACCAGGATCGCGGAGGCTTGAACCGGGCCGCCATTCTTAGAAATCTGGGCGCGCTCTGCCGGGTGGAGGCCCGTTACACCGAATCGGAGGAGTTGTACAAGCGCGCTCTCGAAATCACCACTGGTGTTGCCGGAGCTACAGCGGCCGTGGCGCTTACAATGCGCGGGCTCGCGCTGTTGGACGCGGCCGAAGGAAAATACGACGCGGCGGAGCAGAGAATCGTGCGCGCGGTGGCACTTTCAGGCGAGAGCGCGGCGAATCTGAACGTGCTCGCGTTCGTCCGTGAGGGTGAGGGCCGCTTTCGCGAGGCGGAGCAGGCGGGACGGCGCGCTCTTGCGTTGCTGCCCAGTGCACCGGAAGGGTCGGAACCGCCGGCCGTGGAAATTCTGAATAACACCGCGGTGGCTTGCCGGGCGCAGGGGAAGCTCTCCGAGGCTCGTGACCTGTACGCCAAGGCATTGGAATTGTCGCTGCAGAAACACGCCGGGGCCGCGACGCCCAGCACGGCGGCGATTCTCAACAACATGGGCCAGATCGCCGCCGCGGAGCGCAAATGGCGTGAAGCGATCTCGTATTATTTGCGGGCGCTGGAGGCCTGGAAGCAATCGGTTGGGACGAACCACCCCGACTACGCTTCGGGACTGACGAATCTAGCGCTGTGCTACCAGGCCCGGCACAAGTACAGCAAGGCCGAGCCGCTGTTACACCGCGCAATGGAGATCGACACGGCGCGCCTCGGGCCGGAACATCCCAAGTTGGCACAAGATCGGAACAACCTCGGAATGCTCGCGTTCGCGCGGCGCCGGTACCGCGAAGCCGAGCGGCAGTTTGCGCAAGCGCTGGCCATCGCAAAACCACCTGCACGTGCGACGATCGCGGCAAATCTCGCGGAGGTGTACCGTGTGCAGGGGCGCAACGCGGAGTCGGTGCATCTGTATGGCGAGGCCATCGCGGCGTTAGAGGAAGAGGGCACGCCGGGAGCGGAATTGGCCGTTCAATATGAACGTTACGAAGCG
>JAICMB010000498.1 GCA_025929455.1 Bryobacteraceae bacterium
AGAACAACCAGACGCTCGCGGACCTGCGTGCCAAAACGGAGCCGCGATTCCTATGGACCGGCGCGTTCCTGCCGTTATCCGATTCGACCGTAGAATCGCAATTCGCCGACGTGCGTTCCTACTATTACAAAGGCAAGAAAATCGACGAGCAGGTGCATCTTGGCTTCGATCTGGCGAAGGTGAAGAACACCCCGATCCCGGCTTCGAACGACGGCAAAGTGGTATGGGCGCAGCGCCTGGGCATTTACGGAAACTGCATCGTCATCGACCATGGCTACGGCCTGCAATCGATTTACGGCCACCTGAGCCGCATCGACGTCAAACCCGGTCAGATGGTGAAACGCGGCGAGATCATCGGACTCAGCGGCGCTACGGGCCTCGCGGGCGGCGACCACCTGCACTTCAGCATGCAGGTCGACGGCGTCGAGGTGAATCCCATCGAGTGGTGGGATGCGCACTGGATCCAGGACCGGATCCTGAGCAAAATCAGCCCGCGCCAGTCATAAACGCGAAGGCGGCTCTAAAGTCGCGTGCCCGTTGGGCCGACTGTACGGTAGAAGCGCGCAACCGTACATGTCCAATATTCGAGTTCTAGTAGTAGACGACTCCGCCACTATGCGCAAGCTGGTGGGCGAGGTGATCCAGCGGGATCCGCGGATCGAGCTCGCCGGCACGGCCGCGGACGGTCGCGAGGCGATCGCGAAGACCGCGCAACTCAATCCCGACCTGATCACGTTGGACGTTGAAATGCCTGGCATGAACGGCCTGCAGGCGCTCGCCGAGATACGGCGCGCCTGGCCGCGGCTGCCGGTCATCATGCTGAGCGCGCTCACGCGCGACGGCGCCACTGTGACGTTACAAGCGCTGGACCTGGGCGCGACGGACTTCGTAGCCAAGACTGTAGCCGCCGGCGCGGGCACCTTCGCCGACCGCCTCGCCGCCGAACTCGTTCCGAAAATTCTAACCCACGCCGCACCGCCGCTTGCTTCGGCCGCCGTCAACCTTCGTGCGGCCCCTTCACCTCGCCAGCGCGTTGATGTCGTTGCGATTGCCGCTTCAACGGGCGGTCCCAAAGCGCTGGCCCGCATAGCCGGCAGTTTTACCGAACCGCTCCCCGTGCCCGTGCTGATCGTCCAGCATATGCCCGTCCTGTTCACACGCATTTTCGCGGAGCGGCTGTCGGCGAACTGCTGTATGGCGGTTCACGAAGCGCAAGACGGCCAGCGCATTGTCGCCGGCGAAATTTATATCGCCCCGGGCGGACGGCACATGGAGATTTACCGTCAAGGAACGGAAACGATTGTCCGCCTTCAAAACAAACCGCCCGAAAACGAGTGCCGCCCCGCGGCCGATGTGCTGTTCCGCAGCATCGCCGCCGTTTACGGCCGCGGCACACTCGCTGTGGTACTGACCGGCATGGGGCGCGATGGGCTCCATGGCTGCGAGGCCATTGCCTCCTGCGGCGGCCAGATCATCGTGCAAGACCAGGGGACCAGCATCATCTGGGGCATGCCAGGAGCAGTAGCTCAAGCTGGCCTCGCAGGCAAAGTCCTGCCCGTCGGAGAAATCTGTCCCGAGATATTGCAGTGCGTCCGCAGAAATAACCGTGGCCTCGCGGACGCACAAGCACTCCTGCGCAGGCCCACGCCCGACAACATTGCGCTCGCGTGAGCCGAAACCAATTCACCGGACACCGCTCTATCGTATGCCTCTGATCGCCTAAAAAGATTGGAATAGAACAATTACGATCGGGAATGTTTTGCCCAATACTTGTGCATGGCTCGTCCCGCCCTGCGAATCGCGGTTAGCCCCAGAGACCGAGGCGTTGAATCAGCCGTTGCTAGTGATTCCCAGGAACAGGTTTAAAGCAGACCTGACCTTGATACCGGAGCACGACTTGACCTTGACTGAGATTTACGGCACCGAACACCGCTAGCACGCCGGATGAGCCCGCGAAGCGGCCGGTCCCACCAGTGATCTGGACGCCGTTATTGTACGCAGTGGCGAACACGCCTGCGATTGGCGTGGGATATGCCGTGGCGTCCGCCTCCGCGACCATTATGGTGTCGCCGGATTCCGTTACCCAATGATGTTGGTTGTGAAAGACGGTGGAGTTGTTCGGGCCAGACGCGGTGCTGAGCACGGTCACGCCGAGGCCACCTTTCAAATCGCCGGTCGCCGTACCGAGCGTCGTGGTTTGGTCAACGAAATCAGTGAGGATCGCGCCGCCGACCTCCTTGCAATTTGCGCCGCCCTGTGCGTGCAGGCAGGGACCAATTATCAGAATCGAAAGTAGAATGATACGCATCGTTTGCTCCTTTTTACTGGTAACCGGATAGACTAAACTGATCCGGCGCCCTTCAACGGGCTTACGCAATCATAGGCGGGGGACCGGCTAGAGTCATAAGGAAAATCTAATTTTTCCTCAGGTTCTTGGCCGGGCCAATCGGGGGCACGTGGGCGAACGCAGTGGAGAGCAGTACGGATGCCGTATCGCTCGAAACAGGATTGCAGTACGTGCGTGGAAAGCAGCTATTCACCGCCACGGTAGCGAAGGCGATCCTGCGCGACCGCACCCAGAGCTACCCGGATACCGTTTACGGAACCCACGGCGATGCCGCATTCGCCGATTATGTGTGGCTGGCCAGCTATTCGGTTCGTTTCGGCGGCCACGGCCACGCCGCGCACCACGACATGCCGGACACCGCGCACAGTGGGGCAGGTCTCTGGACCCCGTCTTAGGAACTTCTGCGTGAGTGGGACAGGTTGGCAACCTGCGGCCGATTGTCAATCGGCCTCGTCCGCCGCCATAGAATTCGGGTCCGGTCTGCCCTCGTCTCTCGCGAAAGCCCGTTCCTTATAGCTCGTGCGCGGCTTGACGGTTGGCCACTTTAGACCTGCGTGCGGGCGTCCACGCCGGCAGCCGCGGACCTGAACCGCTACCGAACAGCCGGACCTGGAGGTCCGGCGCAGACGTGGGCGTCTGCCCCACGGTCTTGTGCTACTTAGCTCCTTGCGGTAGTTCCACCCGCAGAAACGCCACGTTCATCTCTTCCCACGTCTGGTCGCCCCAATACACGTCCACCTTCGGGTCGGGATTGTACGGATTGTTCGCTGAGTTATCGAAGTACACGGCGGATTCGAGACGTGTTCCCGCGGGCAGCAAGCGCGGGTGCGACAGCACGTAACTCATTTGCCAGTTGAAATCATAGCGGCGGACATTCAACAACACCTGCGAATCTCCTGATGGATAAACCGCACGCAGCAGCAGCGCCTTTCCACGCAGGTGCATATGCGGCCATACCGAAAGCACGGTTAACGGCTGCTTCAGTGTATAGCTGGTATCGATTCGGTGACTCGGCGCGCCCGCTGGTATGTGTAGCTTCAGATTGGCGAGCTCGACCTCGGCGACTTGCGTTTTC
>JAICMB010000748.1 GCA_025929455.1 Bryobacteraceae bacterium
ATATCCACGTCCGCCCGAGGCGGCGTGCGGCCGGTCCACTACGTTCACCTTGGGCCGGTAATGCTGCAGGAAATCGAAGTTCACGGTTGTGAAGTTCGCGAGCGGGTACCCAAGATTGCGCACCACCGAGACGGCCTTCAGGAAGACCTCGGGCAGCAGCACCGCCGAGCCGACGTTCAAATAGACGCCGCCGCTGTCGATTCCTTTCACCAGCGAACACAACAAGCGGAAGTCATGATGCGTGGCGCGGCCCACTGCGGCGCCATCGCAGGCCGGGTGCGTGTGCGGCGTATCGGTGCCGATCGCAACGTGTACGGTCACCGGCACGCTTGCGGCGTAGGTCTCATGCAGCAGGCTGCAGGCGGTGAAGCGCGCGTCCGCGACATTGCTCAGCCGAACGCCGAGCGCTTCGCCGAAGCCGGTGCCTTCCGGAGCGCACTTCACGGCTTCATTCAACTCGCGGCCGGTTTCTTCGGCGGAACCGAAGCTGCCGTCGGGCAGTACGGCTTCTACATCTTCGCTCGTGTGGCCCGCGAGCGCGATTTCGAAATCGTGAATGGCGGCGGCGCCGTTCAGCGCAAAGGCGGTCGCGTAGCCTCGGCGCATGAGGTCGACCAAAATTGGAGCGAGTCCGCACTTGATGACATGCCCGCCGAGACCCCAGATGATCGCACGCTTCGCCGCACGCGCTCCTTCTATAGCAGCAATAACGGCCCGCAGCGAATCGGCCGCCAGGATGTGGGGCAGGGAGTCGATCAACCCGTCCGTGCCGTCGCCTTTACGAAACGGCTTGGCGAAGTCCTCGACGCGCACTTTGCCGCCGCGCGCCTGGAGCGAGACTGTGTGCAGGCCCGCGAAGTCCAGCGGGCGTTCCTTGTACCGCGACGTCACGCGGCCCTGCCGTTGGCGAGTGCCTTCTGCAGTGCGTGCGCGGTGTGGCTTTTCTTCGAGCGAAGAATCTGTTCCGGTGTGCCGCACGCTACGATCTGTCCGCCGCGGTCGCCGCCCTCCGGGCCCATGTCAATGATCCAGTCCGCGCACTTGATCACATCCAACTGATGTTCGATCACCAATACAGTGTTGCCCAAATCGGTCAGCCGCTGCAGCACTTCGAGCAGCTTTTTCACATCATGAAAATGCAGGCCGGTGGTAGGCTCGTCGAGGATGTAGAGCGTGCGGCCGGTCTGGCGCTTGCTGAGCTCGCGTGCGAGTTTTATTCGCTGCGCTTCGCCGCCCGAGAGCGTGGTCGAGGATTGCCCCAGATGAATGTAGCCGAGGCCGACATCGACCAGCGTCTGCAGCTTGTTCTGTATATTCGGGATGTTTTCGAGCGCCGTCAGCGCCTCCTCTACGGGGCTTTCGAGCAGGTCCGCGATGGACAGTCCTTTGTACTTCACCTGCAGTGTTTCGCTGTTGTAGCGCCGGCCGCGGCAGACGTCGCACGTGACGTACACGTCGGGCAGGAAATTCATTTCGATGCGTTTCAGTCCGTCCCCCTGGCAGGCTTCGCAGCGGCCGCCCTTCACGTTAAAGCTGAAGCGGCCGGGCTTGTAGCCGCGCTCGCGTGATTCCGGCAGCATCGCGTAGAGTTCGCGAATAGGCGTGAAGACGCCGGTGTACGTGGCGGGGTTCGACCGCGGAGTGCGGCCGATGGGCGATTGATCGATCTCGATGACTTTGTCGATGTACTGGATGCCGATGATGCGATCGTGATCGCCCGGCTCGGCGTGCGATCCGTATAGTTCGCGGGCGAGCGCGCGATAGAGTATATCGTTCACTAGCGTCGATTTGCCGCTGCCCGAAACGCCGGTCACGACGATGAACTTGCCCAGCGGAAAATCCGCTGTGATGTTTTTCAGGTTGTGCTCGCGCGCGCCCTCGATAACGAGCGCTTCGCCGTTACCCGCACGCCTGCGCGACGGCATGTCGATGCGCGCGGCGCCAGAAAGATACTGGCCCGTGAGCGATGCTGGATTGCTCTCGATCTGCGAGGGTGTGCCGCACGCGATCAATTCGCCGCCGAGGCGTCCGGCGCCGGGACCCAGGTCGATGACGTAATCGGCGCGCTCGATAGTCTCGGCGTC
>JAICMB010000302.1 GCA_025929455.1 Bryobacteraceae bacterium
GCCTGCTGGCGTTTCCGGTCACGCTCGCGTACCTGCTAACCTTCGCAGCGACAGTTCATATCCGGAGAAAACTACGAGCGCTATGAAAGCCGTATACGTCGATCAACCCGGGGGCGCGGACCGCTTGCAGTATGCCGACCGACCCAAACCATCCGCCGCGCCCGGCCAGGCTGTTGTGCAGGTGAAAGCCTCCGGCGTCAATTTCATCGATATCTATTTCCGCGCCGGCCTGTACAAGGCCGACCCGCCCGTTGTGCTCGGCAGCGAGGGCGCGGGCATCGTCGAAACCGTCGCGTCCGACGTGGCCGATGTCAAACCCGGCGACCGCGTCGCGTGGGCGATGACGCGCGGTTCCTACGCCGAGTACGCCGCTGTTCCCGCGTGGCAGCTTGTTCGGATTCCCGAGGGCCTCGATTTCACAACGGCTGCCGCGGCCATGCTGCAGGGCATGACGGCACACTACCTCACGCACTCGACCTGGCATCTCGAAGCCGGTCAGCGTTGCCTGGTGCACGCCGCGGCCGGCGGAGTCGGATTGCTGCTGGTGCAGATGGCGAAGATGCTCGGCGCGCACGTGATTGGCACCGTGGGCACCGAAGAAAAAGCGCAGCAGGCGCGCGAGGCCGGCGCCGACGAGGTCATCATCTATACAAAGGAAGACTTCGTTCCGAAAGCGAAGAATTGCGACGTCGTCTACGATTCGGTCGGCAAGTCGACGTTCTACGGCAGCCTCGATTGCCTGCGCCCTCGCGGACTGATGGTTTCGTTCGGCAACGCCAGTGGTCCGGTCCCGGATTTTCCGCCGCTCATTCTCAGTCAGAAAGGCTCTCTGTTCCTCACGCGGCCGAGTCTCGCGCACTACACGCTCGATCGCAAGGAACTGCTCTGGCGCGCCAACGACGTGCTCGGCTGGATCGCATCCGGCAAACTGAAAGTGCACATCTTCAAAACATATCCGTTGAAGGACGCAGCACAGGCACAGCAGGACCTCGAAGGACGCCAGAGCACCGGCAAACTGGTTCTGGTACCGTGACGCGCGCGGCTGCGATCCCCTTCGAGGCGCTCAAGGCCGACGCATTCGTCGTCTCGGCGCTGCCCAACGTGCGATATCTCACCGGGTTCACCGGCAGCAACGCCATGGCCGTGTTCGCACCCGGATTCGCGATGTTGTTTACGGACCCACGCTACACCATTCAAGCGGGCCAGGAAAGCGGCTGCCAGGTGCGCATTGCGAAAGGTTATCTGACGAAGGCCGTCGCGGCGCTCGCCGCGCGCAAGCGCTGGAAGAGAATCGCGTTCGAGCGCAACCGCATGGCATACGACGCATGGGAGAGCCTGCGCGGCCTGCTGCCTTCCACCACCCGCCTGGTTCCGGTGCAGGGCGTTGTCGAGCAGATGCGCATGGTGAAATCCGCCGAGGAGATCGCGCTCATCCGGCGGTCGGTGGAAACCAACTCCGCGGCGTTTGAAGCCGCCGTCCGCAAGATCCGTCCCGGCATTTCGGAGAGCGATCTGGCCGCGGAGATCGAATTCCAAATGCGGCGCCGCGGGGCGGAGAAACCCGCCTTCGACACCATCGTTGCAACCGGCGCGCGCACCGCGCTGCCGCACGCCCAGCCCACCGCGCAGGCCCTGAACGGGCATGGGATAGTATTGATAGATATGGGCGCGACCCGGGACGGGTACGCGAGCGATATGACGCGCACGCTGTTCCTGGGCAAGCCGGACCCCCGTTTGCGGCGCATGTACAAAGCCGTGCAGCGGGCGCAACAGGCCGGAGTCGATGCGGTGCGCGAAGGCGTTACCGCGGGCGCCGTAGATCGCGCCACACGCAACGTTTTAAAAGCGCACGGGCTCGAAAAGGAATTTGTACATTCCACAGGCCACGGCCTCGGACTCGAGATACATGAACCGCCGCGCCTCGGACGGCGGGACGCAACCGTTCTCAAGGCGGGCATGGTCATTACGATTGAGCCCGGAGCATATCGCGAAGGAGTGGGCGGAATTCGAATTGAAGATACCGTTATCGTTACCAAGAACGGGTGCGACGTGCTGACGCCAACCTCGAAGGAGTTGACGGTCCTCTAAATGTCGAACGACATCACGAACGACGACGTCCGAGAACTGGTGAAGCTGGCGGTCGACAGCGGCGTTGCCGAGATCGAGGTGCAGCGCGGCAACAACCGTGTCCGCATTCGCCGCGCGGCCGAAGGTCACGACGGCATTACCGCGGTCGCTCCGGCGCCTTCGAGTGTTCAGCATTTGCAGCCCGCCGCGGTTCCGGCGGCGCCGCCGCAAGCAGCCGCGCCGCAGGCTCCCGCCTCGAACGACTTCATCGTGAAGTCCCCGATCGTGGGTACTTATTACGACCAGCCGAAAACAGACGATCCGCCGTTCGTGCGCGTCGGCGATCACGTCGAGCCGGGCCAGGCGCTGTGCATTATCGAATCCATGAAGCTCATGAACGAGATCGAATCGGAGATCGCCGGCACCGTCGTAGCGAAATTGATGGAGAATGGACGCCCGGTGGAGTACGGCGAAGCGCTATTCGCCATACGCCCTCGCTGAGTGCCTGGCGTCCCTATGTTCCGCAAAATTCTAATCGCCAATCGCGGCGAAATCGCGCTGCGCATCATCTGCGCGTGCAAAGATCTCGGCATCAAAACTGTCGCCGTGTATTCCGAAGCGGACCGCCACAGTCTGCACGCGCGCTTCGCAGACGAGGCCATCTGTATCGGTCCGGCGAAAAGCTCGCGCAGCTATCTCGACATTCCGGCGGTGATCAGCGCCGCCGAAATTACGAACGTCGATGCCATTCATCCCGGTTATGGATTCCTGAGCGAAAACGCGGAGTTCGCGGATGTATGCGAAACGTCGGGCCTGACATTCATCGGGCCGCGTCCGGATGTGATCCGCTCCATGGGCCTGAAGCAGCATGCGCGCAAGATCATGGCCGACAGCGGCGTCCCGGTGCTGCCCGGTTCCGAAGGCATTCTGAAAAGCGCGGAGGAGGCCATGCAAGTAGCGGATGGCATCGGCTACCCCGTGATGATGAAAGCATCGGCGGGCGGCGGCGGCCGTGGCATGCGAATCGCGACGAACGCGTCGGAAGTTCCCAACCTGCTCGCGCAGGCGCAGCAGGAAGCGCAGGCCGCTTTCGGGTGTCCCGATATGTACATGGAGAAGCTCGTCGAGGCTCCGCGGCATATCGAGTTTCAAGTGTTGGCCGATCAGCACGGGAACGTCGAGATTCTCGGCGAGCGCGAGTGCTCCATCCAGCGGCGTCATCAGAAGCTGCTCGAGGAATCGCCGTCGCCGGTCGTTACGCCGGAACTGCGCGAGCGCATGTCCGCGAGCCTGCGCGATGCCATGCGCAACATCGGCTACACCAACGCGGGCACGGTTGAGTTCTTGATGGACGAAACCGGCTCGCTGTACTTCATCGAAGTAAACGCGCGCGTGCAGGTGGAGCATCCCGTCACGGAGGCGGTGACCGGTGTCGACATCGTGAAATCACAGATACGGATTGCGGCCGGCGAAAAGCTGTGCGAGGTGTTGCCCGGTCCGGTGCAGTTGCGAGGGCATGCCATCGAGTGCCGCATCAATGCCGAAAATCCGGAGACGTTCGCGCCATCGCCCGGACGCATCACGGGCTTGAATCTACCAGGTGGAATCGGCGTGCGCGTCGACACCGCCGCGTACACCGACGGCGTCATTCCGCCGTACTACGATTCGCTGGTTGCCAAGCTGATCGCCTACGGGCACGACCGCAACGAAGCCATCACACGCATGCGCCGCGCGCTCGACATGTTCGTGGTGGAGGGAATCTACACGACCATTCCCTTGCACCAGCGCATATTGAACGATCCCGACTTCGTCGCCGGCAACTTCGACACCGGTTTTCTCAACCGCGACAAACCCGCGCGCGGCTGATCAGAATTCGTGGGCAGGTTTTCAACTGCTAAAAACCTGCCCCACGCGCTCATGAGATGAGCTTTTTGCGCACCGCGTAGAGCACAATGTCAGCGGTGCTGTGCAAACTAAGCTTGCGCATAAGATTCATGCGGTGCGTCTCGATAGTGGAGAGGCCCACACCGAGCGTGGTGGCCACTTCCTTATTTGAGCGGCCTTCCGCGAGCAGATGTAGCACTTCTTTTTCGCGGTCGGTAAGCAGGTCGTAGCTGTCTTCAAGACCGCGCTGGCGCAGAAAGCGGACGTAGTCTTCGAGCAGCGTCTGCGCGACGCGCGGGCTGAAGTAGGGCCGGCCGTTCAGTACGTTCGCGATGGCGGGCAGGATGTCGGACTCGGACGAATCCTTCAACAGATAAGCTTTCGCTCCGGCGTTAACGGCACGGAGCACGTACGCTTCATCGGAGTACATACTGAGCATAATGATGCGAGTGTTCGGCGATGCGGACGCGATCTGCGCGGCGGCATCGATGCCGTTGAGTTGCGGCATGCCGATGTCGAGGATGGCGAGGTCGGGCTGCAACTCGGTGCTGAGCTCGACGGCTTCACGGCCGTTCGTGGCTTCGCCGACCACTTTCATGTCCGGATTGGCTTCGATAATGGCACGCAGGCCGCGCCGCACCACGCTGTGATCGTCGGCGAGCAGAATGCGCGATTCAGACATGCGCGGCCTCGGTGACCAGCGGTGCGTTGACAACCAGTTCGGTGCCGCCCGCCGGGCTCCGGCGCACGATGAGATCGCCGCCGATCTGGTGCGCGCGTTCTTCCATGCCGCGCAACCCTAATCCGTGGCGGCGTGCGGTGGTGAGGCCGACGCCGTTGTCGCGGATGCGGAGTTGCAGGCTCGAACCTGACGCGGTGATCGAAATTTGAACGGCCGTGGCTTTGGAATGCCGTGCGATGTTGGTGAGGGCTTCCTGAACGATGCGATAGATGTGAATGCGGTGGCCTTCCGGCAAACCCCCGATGTCGTCGCGGATATCGAGCGTGACCGGGATATCAAAGCGGCGGGCGAAGTCGCGAGCCTGCCATTCGAGCGCGGCGGCCAGGCCGAGGTCGTCGAGCATGGACGGGCGCAGGCCCATGGCAAGATCGCGCAC
>JAICMB010000197.1 GCA_025929455.1 Bryobacteraceae bacterium
AAGCGCTGTTCCAGCCCCTTCGCATTTTCCGGGGTGGGGCAGGCGGTCGCTTTTTGCCGCCTGCCCTCCGGTGTCCGCTCGCGTTGCTGGTTCTGGTCGCCGCAACTGCGGCCGCGACCACTCTCGACTACACTCGCCTTGGCCGCGAATTCACCGCGGCACTCCAGCGCGACCCCACCGACGCGCGCGCCCGCTATAACCTGGCCGTCTGCCTCTACATGCAAGACCAGCCGCGTGCGGCCGCCGAAACCCTCGCTCCGTTAATCGCCGCCGATCGCCCGGACAGCGACGCCCTCAACCTGTTCGCCGCCGCGCAGCACGATTTGCGGAATCTCGACGCCTCTCTTCACGCATACCGTCGCGCAATCGAACTATACCCGTCAGAAGTCCGCAACTACGAGGACCTCGCGCTCCTGTGCTTGCAGCGCAACGCGCTCGACGTTGCCGCGGAAGTGTTGACCTCGGCGATCGCGAACCGCGCCATCTCTGTGCGTGTGTATCTGCTGCGTGCCTCCGTATACGCACATAACAGCCATGTCGAGCAGGCCGCCCACGACTACGATGCCGCCGCGCGGCTGCAGACCGACCGCCTGTATGACTCTGTCGGCCTGCATCCCGACGACCCGCCGGCCGCGCTCGAACAGCGGCTCGCCGCCACGCCGGACGACGCGGTCCTAAACTTTCTTCTGTCCGACGCTCTCGTGCGCGCCGGCACGCAACCCGGGCAGACCGCTTTTCAAAGCGCTGTGAACGCGCTACGGCGCGCGCTCTTCGCCCAGCCCGGCTTCGCGCCGGCGCACACCGCGCTCGCCGCACTTTACCGCGCCGATCACAAGGAAACGGATGCGCTCGTCGAACTGGAGCTGGCCGTGCGCTCCGACGCGCGCGACCCCGCCGCTTGGGCGCACCTGGCGCTCGCTGCGCAGTCCGCCGGCCGCACGCAACAGGCGCGCCAAGCCGAAGACCGACTGCGCGCGCTCGCGCAGCAGTACATAAGTGAGGAGATTCATCGCGAACGTTCGCCTCTCCCGCTACACTGAATCTAATGACCGAACAGGAGCGCATGGCACGACCCTTGTCCGAGGTGGACCCCGATGTTTTCGAGGCCATCCAGCATGAAGTAGACCGCCAGAATACGCGGCTTGAACTCATCGCGAGCGAAAATTTTACCTCCGAAGCCGTTCTGGAATCCGCCGGCAGCGTGTTCACGAATAAGTACGCCGAAGGATATCCCGGCAAGCGTTACTACGGCGGCTGCCAGTTCGCCGACGTCGTCGAGAATCTCGCGCGCGACCGCGCGAAAAAGCTGTTCGGAGCCGAGCATGCCAACGTGCAGCCGCACTCCGGATCGCAAGCCAATCAGGCTGCCTACGCCGCCGTCTTGCAGCCTGGCGACACCATCCTCGGCATGAACCTGTCGCACGGCGGGCACCTCACGCACGGTCATCCGCTGAATTTCTCCGGCAAGGTTTATCACGTCGTTCCGTACGGCGTGCGCCGCGACGACGAACTGATCGATTACGAAGCGCTCGCGGAACTTGCCGGCGAACACCGCCCGAAGCTCATCATCGCGGGCGGCAGCGCCTATCCTCGCATCATCGACTTCCGCCGTTTTCGTGAGATCGCCGATTCCGTCGACGCGCTGCTCCTTGTCGACATGGCGCACTTCTCCGGACTCGTTGCCGCCGGCATCTACCCGAATCCCTGCGAGTACGCCGACATCGTCACGTCCACCACGCACAAGACCCTGCGCGGGCCGCGCGCCGGCATGATCCTGAGCCGCGAGAAATACGCCGCCGCCATCGACAAAGTGGTGTTCCCCGGCACCCAGGGCGGCCCGCTGATTCACATCATCGCCGGCAAAGCGGTCTGTTTCAAAGAAGCGATGGAGCCCGGGTTCGCCGCGTATCAGCGGCAGGTTGTCGCGAATGCGAAAGAGCTCGCCGCGTCCCTTGCGGACGCAGGTTTCCGCATCGTTTCCGGCGGAACCGATTCGCATCTCCTGCTGGTAGATGTGTTCAGCGCCGGTGTGCGCGGCAAGGAAGCGGAAAAGGCGCTCGACGAAGCGTACATCACCGTCAACAAGAACGCCATTCCGTTCGACGTGAATCCGCCGCTCAATCCCAGCGGTGTGCGCCTCGGCAGCCCCGCGGTGACGACGCGCGGCTTCAAAGAACGCGAGATGCGCGAAGTGGGCCGCCTCATCGCCGACGTGTTGCGGAATATTTCTTCGGAGAGCACCATCGCATCCGTTCGCCGCAGCGTGGCCGCACTCACCGACCGCTTCCCGCTGTATAGTTGGAAACTAGCCCGGGCCACCGTTTAGGCCCGCGCGATACCCATGCCGCTACGCATCGCTATTGACATCCGCCGCGTGCGCGACTTCGGTGTGGGCACTTACATCCGCAACCTGGTCCGCAGTCTCGCCGCGATCGATACCGAGAACCGTTACGTACTGGTGCGCTCGGCGAGCGATGCTCCGGAGCTATCGGGCCTGCCCTCCAATTTCGAAACCGCCGTTTATAAAGGGAGCGGCCGGTCCGGGCTCAGCGAGATCGGTTTCGCAATGTTCCTGCGCGGCCTCGTTGCCGACGTCTACCACGTTCCGCTGAACACCGTCCCGTTCTGGATGCCGCGACCGTACATCGTCACGGCGCACGACATGGCGAACATTCTGTTCGGCAACAGGCCGGGCTTTCGCAACCGTGCGCGTCTGTTTCGCCAGCGCCGCGGGCTGTTGCGCGCCGACCGCGTCATCGCCGTTTCAAACGCCACGCGCCGCGATCTGGAGCGTATCGGCCTCCCCTCCGAACGCATTCGCACCATCTACAATGCGCTCGACCCCGCGTTTTCCGAACGCCGCGCGCCCGCCATCGGATGCCTCGACGAAACCGGGTTCCACTACCCGCCCGATGTGCAGCGCATTCTCGACCGCTACCAGATCAGCTATCCGTTCATCCTCTATGTCGGCCGCACCAACCCGCACAAGAACATTCCGCGTCTCGTTGAGGCGTTCGCAGTCGTGCGCGCCCATTTGCAGGATCATCCGATCTACAACGACCTGCGCCTGATCATCATCGGCGACGGCATTTCGCGCACGCCCTCGTTGCGCCGTGCCGTCGTGCGCAGCCGCGTTGACAATATGGTCCGCTTTCTTGGTTTCGTTCCGATTGAAACGCTGCGCGTGTTCTATCAAACCGCATCGGCGTTCGCGTTCCCGTCACTCTATGAAGGCTTCGGATTACCGCCGCTCGAAGCCATGGCCTGCGGCACGCCGGTGGTCTGCTCGCACGTGAGCTCGCTTCCCGAAGTGGTCGGCGACGCGGCGGTCATCGTCGATCCCAAAAGTGTCTTCGATATCGCGCGCGGCCTGCGTGACGCACTGATCGACCGCGAACTCCGCGCACGCTTGATCGAGCGCGGCTTCGAACAGGTGCGGCGTTTCAACTGGTCCCATACCGCCGCCGACGTCCTCGATACCTACCGCCGTGTTGCGATCGGCGTCCCCGCCGCCACCCGCGAAATGGTCCATAGCTGACGGTGGGACAGCCAGTCTCCGCTGGCTGTCCACTCCGCCACGGTCCTCCTCGCCACCAGGAAATAGAACCACGTCCATAAGCGTCCACTAAGCAGCGCATGCGATATGCACCGCTCTCACCGTTTACGGCTGCGCTTATTGCGGAAGTCCTGCTGGCAGGCGCTCCGCGGGCGCAGCCGTCGTTTTTTCGCCGTGCCGAAATTAAAATCGTAGGCGAACTACAATACGGCGAGCGCAGTGATCGCGTGCAGTACACGCCCACGCCGCTCTACCGCGCGCTTCATTTTGAAGGCAAACCCGGCGAACGCGTCGACATCCACGTCGAGTCCATCGACGGCCAGGCCATGGCCGCCCTGACCGACAGCCGCTTCAAACCAATCGTGTCCAACTTCGGCTCGCACATCACAACCACGCTGCCGCCCAGCGCCGAGCCATACCCGGTGACGTATTACGTTGTCTTCCGGGACGCACGCAAGAATCCCGCGACGTTCACGGTTGTGCTGAACCGCCTTGGCGCACAAGCTGACAAAACCGAGGACTATTACGCCTGTACCGTGGACTCCGATTGCATCGCCATTCCTGAGGAAAGCTGCTGCCAAAACGGTTACAAAGCGGCCGTCAATCGCAATCGCGTGGCTACGTATCGCGCGGCGAACGCATGCAAGTTATCGAATCCGCTTTGTCCGCACTTGATGGTCAACGACACGCGCGTGGCGCGCTGCGATCACGCGACGCATCAATGCCGCATGGTTACACTGCCGCCCCCGCCGCCGCGGCCGTGAGGTTTACTTCTTCGCGTATTTGGCGGGCGCCTTCTCGAACTCGTCCTTGTCTTCGCGGCTACAGAAATAGTAGGTTTTGCCCTTGTAAACTGCCTTCGCTTCCGCCTTGGACGGTTCGATCGTCATGCCGCAAACGGGGTCCTTCTGCGGCGTGGTTTCTTCCTTGGCCTGGGTTTGCGTGGTGGCCTGCTTCTTTTCGTGGCGGTCGGCCGCGAACGACACAGAAACCGCGCACGCGAGAGCGGCCGTCATAAAAAGCTTCATCATGTTGCCAGCTTAGCGCACTGAGTTATGCGATCAATCTCTGCTGGCTGCCGGTGGCGCATCACATTACGCACGCGCCGCCGGATGATACGGCAGCCCCGGATCCCGCGTGACCCCATAGATCATCTGATCCATCACAACGCCGCGCTTTACCACCGCGCGCACCAGCACGCCTTCCAGCTGAAATCCCGCCTTCTCGAGCACCCGGATCGAGCCGAAATTGGGCGCGAATACATACGCGAACACGCGATGGATACTCTCCTCGCGCAGCGCTTCTTCCGTGAGCGTTCGCGCGGTCGCGGTTGCGATTCCGCGTCTCCAGTACGCCTCGCCAATCCAGTACCCCAGCTCGACCGCATGCCGCTCAACATCGGACCGCGAATGCAATCCCGCGCCGCCCACCGCCGCCCCGTCCACCTCGATAGCGTACGCGGCGAGCGCGAAATCGCGCGTATTCACCACGCGTAAAAATTCGTCCGCGTGCGCCGGGGTATACGGATACGGGAACCGCTCGCGCAGATACCGCGACACCTTGGGATTGTTCGCGTGCCGCACCAGCGCCCCTTTGTCCGACAGCGACCACGGGCGCAGGCGGCACACGCCACAGTCGATAACGTATCGCACGCGGTTTATTTAAGCTTCTCGGCCAGCATTTCGCTCGCAGTCGCGGGGTTAGCCTGGCCCTTGCTGGCCTTCATAACCTGTCCGGTGAGAAACTTCAGCACCACCGTTTTGCCGCCGCGGTATTCCTCAACCTGCTGGGGATTGGCGGCGATCACGCCTTCGATGATCGCCGACAGCGCGCCGGTATCGCTGATCTGTTTCAAGCCTTCGCGCTCGACGATCGCGCGCGCGCTGTCGCCGCTCTCGATCATTTTCGCGAAAACATCCTTCGCGAGTTTGTTCGAAATCTCGCCCTTGGCGATCAGTCCGACCAGTTCGCCCAACTGCTCCGCCGTGATCGGCGGCTGCTCAGTTTCGCGGTTCTTCAGCACCGCCGGTAGTTCCACGATTACCCAGTTCGCCGTTGTTCGCGGATCACCCGATACCGCCGCTGCACGCTCAAAATAGTCCGCGGTCTCGCGTGCCGCCGTCAACACGTCGGCATCGTATTCGCGCAGGCCGTACGTGTTGACGAACCGCGCGCGCTTCTCTCGCGGCATCTCCGGCATGATCTCGCGAATTTCGCTCAGCCATGCATCGCTGATTTGAAGAGGCGTGAGGTCCGGCTCCGGGAAATAGCGGTAATCGTGCGCGTGCTCTTTGCTGCGCATGCTCGCCGTCTCGCCGGTGCCGGGATTGTACAGCCGCGTCTCCTGCTCCACGCGCCCGCCGCTCTCGATCAATCCGACCTGCCGAGCGATCTCGTATTCCAGTGCAAGCTTCGCGAACCGGAACGAATTGAGGTTCTTCACCTCCGCCTTGGTCCCGAACTCCTCCATGCCGCGTGGGCGCACCGACACGTTCGCATCGCAACGTAATTGGCCTTTCTCCATGTCGCACTCGGAAACGCCCGCGTACTGCATCATTTGTTTCAGTTCCGTCAGGAACGCGTGCGCTTCATCGGGCGTGCGAATGTCCGGCTCCGTGACGATCTCGATCAGCGGCGTCCCGCAGCGGTTCAGATCCACGTACGAAAACCGGTCGCTGTCGCGAAAGCCTTCGTGAATGCTTTTGCCGGCGTCGTCCTCCATGTGAACGCGCGTGATTCCGATGCGCCTACTCGCGCCATCCGCCTCCGCATCGATCCAGCCATGCTCCGCGATCGGCTGGTCGTATTGCGAAATTTGATAGCCCTTAGGCAAGTCCGGATAGAAATAATTCTTCCGCGCAAATCGCGAGTGCTGGT
>JAICMB010000318.1 GCA_025929455.1 Bryobacteraceae bacterium
ATGGTAGAGACGATGCTCGAGTGCGGGCTCGAGGTGGAGTGCCATCATCACGAAGTCGCCACCGGCGGTCAGTGCGAAATCGACCAGCGCTTCGACACGCTGGTGCGGAGCGCCGACAACATGATGCTGTACAAATACGTGGTGCGCAACGTCGCGTATCAGTACGGCAAAACCGTGACCTTCATGCCCAAACCCCTGTTCGGCGACAACGGCAGCGGCATGCATACGCACCAGAGCTTGTGGAAAGACGGCAAGCCGCTGTTCGCCGGCGACGGCTACGCGGGCCTGAGCCAAATGGCGCTGTACTACATTGGCGGGCTGCTCAAGCACGCCCGCGCGCTGTCGGCGGTGATCGCGCCCACCACGAATAGCTACAAGCGCCTGGTGCCCGGCTATGAAGCGCCCGTGAATCTGGCGTATTCGCGGCGCAACCGCTCGGCGGCGGTGCGCATTCCGATGTACTCGGCGAGCCCCAAAACGAAGCGCGTCGAGTTCCGCCCGCCCGATCCGTCGGCGAATCCGTATCTGGCGTTCGCCGCGATGATGATGGCGGGTCTGGATGGCGTCATGAATAAGATCGAGCCCGGCGAGCCGCTGGACAAGGATATCTACGACCTTTCACCGGAAGAGATGAAGAACGTGCCGTCGATGCCGGCTTCGCTCGACGAGGCGCTGGACTGCCTCGAAGAGGATCATCAGTTTCTGCTGAAGGGCGATGTGTTTACCGAAGAACTGCTTGAAACGTACATAGCGTACAAGCGGAAGAACGAGGCGGATGCGGTGCGGCTGCGGCCGCATCCGTACGAATTCGCGCTCTATTACGACATTTAGGTACGGGCAGGCAGCAAGACTGCCCGCCCCACTGCTAGCGCTTCGCCGGCATCACGTAGAGATAAATGAGGTGGCCGTGTCGGTGTACATCGGCCTCTTCGACGCGGTTCGGCTTCCACCCAGGCACGGCATAGTCGTGGGAAACGACACGCGCACCGGCGTGGAGCGACCGCTCCAGACGCGGGCGCAGCGTCTCGTTGGAATCCGTCATGAGATACATCGTTACGACATCGGCTGGGGCGATGTCCGCTTCGCGAATATCGCCATGGATGATGCGGACGGCCTGCCGCAACCCCAGCCGCGAGACCAGATCCTGGCTGCGGCGTACGAGGGCCTCGGAAATCTCAATCCCAACCGCCTTGGCATGGAACCGCTGTGCCGCCGTAATGAGGATCCGGCCATCCCCGCTGCCGAGATCGTATAGTGTCTCGCCGGGTTTCAGGTCAGCGATCTCAAGCATGCGATCCACGACCTGCTGCGGCGAAACGACGTAGGGAGCCAGGCTATTCGCGTAATGGTGGTGCCTTCCTGCGAAAACGCCTTGCGCGCGCGCCGGGGTTGACAACTGCACGGCGGCAACGACTGCCATAACCAGCAGCGCGCCCCTGGTACACGCTTGCGCTTTATCCATGACTACTGACTTGAGATGGCTGAGGCGAGTCTCCCGTTCCTTGATTTTACGATGCGCGAGACCATCTCGGTCACCGCGTTCCAAAGGTCCCGCGGACGGCTGATCGTATATTCGGTGCCGCGGAAGAAGCGGACAGTATGCCCGATGGCGTCGCGCCACGGCGTGGCCTGCGGATCGAGGGCGTAATTCATATAAAACACAGGGAAATCGAGGGGTCCGATCTCCTTGAGCGCATCCTGCGGGACATTGGCGTCGAGCATCACCTTCGGCCCCGCGAAGATCAGGGCGTCGGGGTGGTCATTATGCGCGCCGGTGACTTCATTACGGATGAGCGAGGTTAGGAACTGTGTGTCACTGTGCTTTTCCGATAGCCTGCGCAGGTCGACGGTACCAAGATTGATCGCCTTCAGGGCGTCGCCCAGCGCGGGAAAATTGATGCGGTCGGCATCCTCCTGGCGGTACAGCACGCGCTCGTCCTGCATATTGAAGGCAATGACGGAGAAGCGCCCGATCCTAGGGTCGCGGGAGATGCTGCGCAAAATGGACACCAGCGCGCTGGTATCGACCGGGCGCAGCGCTGCCGAATCGGCGTTTTGGGGTGCGAAATTTATAAGCACCTTCACGTTCAGCGGCGGCTCTGTGGTGACACGCTGCACCGGCGGCTCCTCCTTGAACTGCTGGTCGTCGCTGCGCTGCACAGTGTCGGCGGGGATCGCCAGAGGAATGGGCGATTCCTTCTGGGCAAGGTTGGCGTCCGTATCCCAGTACGACGAGCACACGCGCTCGGAGCGGTCGCGCATCAAGAAATCAATCTTGTAAGAGCCCTCACCGACATCGAACGACCCCTGCAGGTGCGCGTCGCCCTTCGCCTCGTCCTCGATCGCAGGCACGCGGATGCGCTGCACGAAATATTGAAACTGGCTTGGACGATCGGACGGCGAGACGCGAAAGACGATGGTGAGCAGGTCCTCGGACCCGGCGAGTTCGTTGAGCGGCACGGTGACATCGTAACCGGCGTGAAAGCGAAAATCGAAGCCAAGCTGCGGTTTGACGGGTGTCACCGTGCACGGCAGATCCTGACGCACGTCGCCGGCTTCGAGGACGGCCAGATCGCTGTTGATGAGATTGACGGAGCCGTCGCCGCCACCCATGGGGATCTGCGCAGGTGCAACGCCGGCGGCACAGATGAACACAAGGGGAACTGCGCAACGAAACAGTCTCCCTCGTGCGGCATCCAGC
Source organism: Bryobacteraceae bacterium (assembly GCA_025929455.1). Next base: position 2,702 of record JAICMB010000318.1, read on the forward strand.
CCGAGGCCGCAAAAGCCAAGCAACGCCGTCATCTTGTTTCCGGCAGGCACGCGCCCGCCGCCTTCATCCCAAGTGGTTCCAATTGTACAACGTTTGCGCCGCGCAACCCGGCGCAGCCGAACAGTCCGGTTCCCAACAGCTAAGTACATCTACCGCTGGTTAGACAGCTCCGGAACCGGAATTGTTTTCCCGGAGCGGGCGGATGCGCGTGATATCCTGAAAAATCCGGATGTGGCGCGGCGACTACCTGTTTGTACTGCAGAATCTGATGCTCAAGGACTTCCGGATCCGCTACCGGAACATGTCCTTGGGAGTGTTCTGGTCGCTGCTAAACCCCATCATCATGATGGTGGTGCTGACGTTCGTATTTACTAAGGTCTTTCCGTCCGGCCAAGCCAACTTTCCCGTCTTCGTCCTGTGCGCACTGGTGCCGTTCAATTTTTTCACAGTCGCCTGGACCGCGAGCACCACCTCCGTCGTGGACAACGCCGGCCTCATCAAGGTGCTTTCGATGCCGCGGGAAATCGTCCCGATCGCCGCGGTGCTGTCGAATTGCGTGCACCTGTTGATACAGCTCGCGCTGCTGCTCGCGATCGGGTTCGTCTTCGGTTTCCGGCCAAACGCGGAATGGGCGTGGATGCCGCTGCTGTTCGCGTTGGAAATTGTCTTCGTTTGCGGGCTTGGGTTGTTCTTTTCCGCTGTTAACGTGTACCTGCGCGACACGCGGTACGTCGTGGAATCCGCTACGACGGTGCTGTTCTGGGTGGTGCCGATCTTTTATTCCTTCGCGATCATTCCGCCACGCTTCCGCGAGATTTACCAGTACAACCCCATCGCCGCCCTGGTGCTTGCACTGCGCAACATCATTTTGGAAGCAAAGCCGCCGGGCGATCCGCTGATGTGGAAACTCACGCTGGTGTCATTTATCGCGCTCGGAACGGGTTGGCTGATGTTCAGCCGCGTGAAACACCGCTTCTACGACCGCCTGTAGCAATGAAGATTATCGACTGCCGCAACGTTTCGAAGATCTACCACCGGCACGCTGGGCAGCTGCTGTTGCGATCGTATATCAGCGGGATGTTCCAACGGCGGCTGGCGGGAACGCGCAGCGACAAGTTTTATGCCCTGCGCGATGTGTCGTTCACGGTCAATGACGGCGAGAGCATTGCCGTCATCGGCGCGAATGGCGCGGGCAAAAGTACACTGCTCAGCATTGTGTCGGGACTCTCCGTGCCCGATGAGGGCGATATCGACGTGCGCGGCCGCGTCGCGCCGCTGCTGACGTTGGGCGCGGGCTTTCACCCCGACCTGACGGGAGCGGAGAATCTGTACCTCAACGCTTCGCTGCTGGGCTTTGACCGGCGCAAGACGCGCGCGCTCTTCAACAAAATCGTAGAGTTCGCCGGCATCGAGGAGTTCATCAACGAGCCGCTGCGCACCTATTCGAGCGGCATGGGCGTCCGCTTGGCGTTTTCGATCGCGGCCAATCTCGATCCCGATGTTCTCGTTGTCGACGAAGTGCTCGCGGTCGGCGATCAGGACTTTCAAACGAAGTGCCAGGCGCGCATACGCGAGCTGCGCGAACGTGGAACGACATTCTTTCTGGTGACGCACGCGATGTCGACGGTCCGATCGTTATGCGACCGCGCGCTTTGGCTGGAGCACGGCAGGTTGGTAGAGTCCGGGCCGGCGGACGCCGTCGTGGATGCGTACACTCAACGTTCCGCCGATGTCAGCGTCACGGCGGGCGTGTAACCATGCGCAGATCGCTTCTTGTATTCGCGCTGGCGGCGCTTGTGCCGCTGGCCGCCGAAGAGTACGGCGTCCCCAAAGGCAGCAAAATGCCCGCCTTCGAGCTGCCCGATCAGAACGGGAAACCGCACACGCTCCAGAGCATCCTGGGCCCCAACGGCGCGATGCTGGTGTTTTTCCGCTCGGCGGATTGGTGACCGTTTTGTAAGGCCCAGCTCGTGGAGCTGGAACAACAGCGCGCGCAGATCACGAAACTGGGACTCGGCTTGGCCGCGATCAGCTACGACTCCCCCGCGATTTTGCACGATTTCGCGCAACGGCATCACATTGATTTTCCGCTGCTGTCGGATACCGGCTCGAATGTGATCCGCGCGGCGGGCATACTGAATACGACGGTGCCGAAAACCGAATTCGCTTACGGTATTCCTTACCCC
>JAICMB010000231.1 GCA_025929455.1 Bryobacteraceae bacterium
GACAGCCTCAAGCGCAACCAGTATGGCGGGACCTTCGGCGGCCACATCATTCGCGACAAGCTGTTTTTCTTCGGCGGTTATCAGGGCACGCGCAACCGGCAGAACCCGCCTTCGACGACGTCGTTCGTGCCGACGCCCGCGCTGTTGGCCGGCGACTTCTCGAAATTCGAGGCGGCGGCGAGCAAGGGCGGCTGCGTGTCGGGAAGTAAGGGCCGGCAGCTTGTGAATCCGTTCACCAACAAGCCGTTCCTGAATAATCAGATCCCGGCCTCGCTGTTCGACCCCGCGGCGCTGGCGCTGGTGCAGTATCTTCCGGTTCCGAGCGATCCGTGCGGCCGCGTGACATACGGCATTCCGACCACGGGCGATGACGATCAGATCATCGGGCGCGTGGATTGGGTACAGAGCGAGAAGCACACCCTGTTCGGACGGTACTTCATCGACGACTATTCGAACCCGGCCGTGTGGGACCCCCAGAATATCCTGGTGACCACCAACCCGGGCAACGTGGAGCGCGCGCAGACGTTCACGCTCGGCGATACGTACACATTCAGCCCCACAACCGTGAACTCGTTCCACGCAACGTTTACGCGGCGGCGCGACGATCGCGGGCCGAACGCACAGGACATCAATTTGGGCAAGCTGGGCGTGAACACCGCCATCGCGGTGCCGAACGATATGCGCATTTCCGTGAGCAACGCCTTCAGCGTGGGCTGCGGGACGTGCTCGCCGGGTTTCTTCAACGTGAACACGTTCCAGTTTGCCGATGACATCGATGTAATCCGCGGACGGCACCAGATGGCGTTCGGCGTGGATGTGATACGCACGCAGAACAACACGCTATCCGGATATCTGCAGAACGGCAACGTGTCGTTTACAAACCAGTACTCCGGCGATGCCATGGCGGATTTTCTGCTCGGCAAGATGACTCTCTATGGGCAGAGCCGGCCGCAGCAGGTGGCGCTGCGTGAGACCATTCCGGGCGTGTATGCGCAGGACACATTTCATGTGAACCGCAAGCTGGTCATCAACGCCGGTCTGCGGTGGGAGCCGATGCTTTTCCCGCAGGATAAGTTCGGGCGCGGCAGCGTGTTCAACATGGGAGCGTTTCTGGCGAACCAGCAGAGCAAGGTTTTTACGAACGCGCCGGCGGGGTCGTTTTACTACGGCGACGCCGGCGTTCCCAAATCGTTCACGAGCAATCACTGGGCGAATTTCGCGCCGCGCTTGGGCCTGGTGTGGAACCCGGACGGTAAGGGCACGCAAACGATTCGCGTCGGCGGCGCCATTCTGTACGATTCCGGCATGGTGTGGTTTTCGCAGCGGCTGATGTCCAACCCGCCCTACGTGAACGAGATCGATTTGACTAACCCGGGGCCGTTCAGTAATCCGTGGGCAGGGTATCCGGGCGGCAATCCGTTCCCGGGCGTGCTGCCTCCGCCGTCCGACGTGGCGTTTCCGACGGGAGCGTTTTACGCGGTGCTGCCGCCGAACCTGAAGCCGATGTCTATGACGCAGTGGAACATCAGCTATCAGCGGCAACTGCCGGGCAACTGGATGGCGTCGGCGACATACTTAGGCAATAAAACCACGCACGTCTGGCTGACGCAGGACCTGAATCCGGCGATGTATATCCCGGGCAAATCGAGCACGTCGAATACGCAGCAGCGGCGCGTGTTCACGCAGGCGAATCCGGACCAGGGTCCCTATTACGCGCAAGTGGACCTGGCGGATGACGGAGGCAACGCGAACTACAACGGCCTGCTGCTGTCGTTGCAGCATCGTTTCGCACACAACTTCACGGTGCTGACGAATTACACGTGGTCGCACTGCATCAGCGAAGGCGATTTCAACGGCGACCTGCGCGGATCGTACTACCAAAATCCGTTTAATCGCGCCGCGGATCGCGCGGACTGCAACTTCGACATACGGCATATCTTCAATGCGTCGTTGGTGGCCATCAGTCCGATACATGGCAGCAGCATCACGGCGAAGATTCTCGGCAACTGGCAGATCGCGCCTCTGATTCGCGCGACCAGCGGAGGTCCGCTGAACATTACGAGCGGGAAGGATAACTCCCTCACGGGCGAAGGACTGGACCGTCCGAACCTGGTGTCGACCAACGTTTATAACGAGAGCATCGGGCCGCAGTTGCAGTGGATCAATCCGGCGGCGTTCGCGCAGAATCCTACGGGAACCTTCGGCAACCTGGGCCGCGATGCGTTGCGCGGGCCTGGACAATTAAGCTTCGACGCCGCATTGAGCAGAATCTTTAATCTCACGGAGCGCTTCAACTTGGAGGCGCGCGCGGAAGGTTTCAACGTCATCAATCACACGAACTTCAACGGGCCGAACACGAATTTGAGTTCGAGCACGTTCGGGCGCATCACGAGCGCGGGCGATCCGAGGATTCTTCAGTTTGCGTTGAAGTTGAGGTTCTAACTGCGGCAGCCTACGGAGCCGCGACCGTCAGGGAGCGGAGCTGGGGCCGGCTGCTCTACTCAACGCCCTTCGCAGTTCGAGCGAGCCGCGGCGGCGGCAGTACGGCCACGCAGTTCACGACAGAGTCTTGAGTTGTTCGACCGCTCGTGCAAGGCGTGCAGGTAGAACGCTATGGTACTGGTCGCCGAGCGTGCGAGCGCGTGCGGTGATCGCCGCTGAGTTCATTGCATAGACCTGGATCTGATCTTCGCGTGATTTCGTTCGAAAGCGCTGCCAAATGGAAGCGCCGCACTGCGCGTGCGCATCCACGATCGATTCAGCGTTGTGGATTTTATCGGCGGCGGTAACGCGCAGGGCCTCAGCCGATTTATGCGCGATGCTGTCCGCGTATTTTTGTTTGCGCGCCAGCCAGTTCTCGCGTTCGTGATCGAACGGGCCCTGGCCCTTAGTGAAACCCTCGTCATCGGTGCACTGGTCGACGATGTCCGCGACTCCGGGTCCGAAGTTCGCAGCGATGTACTTGCGCAGCTCGTCGCGACCGCCGGGATAAGCGCTGCCGCGGTCTTCGAGCGCATCGTGTAGCAGCGCGGCCATGGCCTCTTCTTGCGATCCGCCGTCGTCGATTACGAGTCCGGTAACTCCGAGCAGGTGCGAGATGTACGGGATGCGGGTTCCCTTCCTGACCTGCGGGCGATGCAGCCAGGATGCAAACAACAGGGCGGAGTCAAAATGCTCCGTCAACATTGGAGTGTGTTCCATTCGCTTAGTTATATCGGCGTTTGATCCCTTCTCTATATCATGAATGCACACGAGCTTCCGATAAGCAAAAAAGGAAGGCGCGCTTGCGACAACTGACTCCCGAAGAACTACAAAATATTATCAGGCGTCACCGGCTGTTTAGAGAAGCAGCGACTGCGGGCACGCCTCCGCCGGCAGACGCCGCGCGCGCCGATCTTTCGCGAGTGGACCTGCAAGCAGCGGATCTACGCGGCGCCAATTTGGCGGATGCCAACTGCTACGCTGCCGATCTGAGCGGGGCGGATTTGCGGGACGCAGATTTGTCCAAGGCGAATCTGTTCGAGGCCAAACTGGTCGGGGCGAAGCTTGCGGGCGCCAGATTCGACAGCACGAATCTGCGCGTGGCAAACCTGACGGGAGCGACATTGCCCGGCGCCGATCTGCGCTCCGCGGAACTGACGGGCGTGATACTCGAAAACGCTGATCTTTCGCACGTCAACCTGAGCGGGACGAACTTCGCCTCCGGCCGGATGGACGACGCCGATTTCTCAGGCACCGTCCTGGCGAGAGCGCATGTGACGCAATGTAGTGCGAAGGGAGGGCGTTTTCTGGGAGCGGATCTCTCAAATACAGTGCTGCGGGGCACGTTCAACGGAGCGGACTTCACCGGGGCGAACTTGAATTCCGCTGATCTGCGGGGTAGTTTCGTGCGTGCGCGCTTCTCTCAGGCTTCGATGGTGTCCACGGACCTAAGCCAGTGCGATCTTTCGGGTGCGAACATGTCGGCTGCGATTTTGACCCCCAGTTCGCGTCAGGGCACGATCGTGGATGCCGACACCACGTCGAACAGCGGGTGGCCGGACGAAGTTCTGACCGAGTGGCACCAGGCGGGCGCCATCGTTGGCCGGGACAACCTTACGCGAATATCCGCGCTGTCGCCAGCGTTGTTCGATGCGGAATTCGTATATGCCGGAAGCGGCGACACTGGCAGCCATTACAATCTGTACTTCATCAACACAAGTCCTTTCGTTCTCGATGAAGTGACTTTCAACGGTGCTGCCCGAACGAATGTTCAACCAGGAGAGCGGGTGTTCTTGAGGCAGCATTGCGTAGAGACATTTTGGGATCGTTACTGGAGCGCCGCAGATTACCACGTCAACATCAGGTTCCAAGGGCAACAGTGCCGCTACTCGGTGTATATTTCCGAGCAAGGGCAAACTAACACCCGCATGGTTAAAGGTGACGTGCCGGATGTGCGGCCGACAGTCGAAGCCTTGCGCCAGACCACAGCCGTTGATGTCAATGAAATGAGCGACGAATTGCGGGAGCAAACCATCGCCGATCTCAGGGCGTATCAGGAAACAGAGGCTCAGGAAGGGACGACTCGCCTTCAAAATCTGGCGTTTGTTCTGATGGGCTACTTCCTCACGAGAGTTTGGAACAACTACTATCCGCTGGTGATTAAGGAAATACAGCGGCGCATACCAGAGGCCTCGGCGGAGGAGATCGAAGCCGCTATGAGTTGGGCTTTAGATGCATGGGTGGACGCATATTTTCCGAATTGAGGATATCTCAGGAAGAATACCTTTTGCCAGTCCACACAGTAGCGGGCAAGAACGGCCCGCTGCATTAACGCCGGATCTGCTGAAGAAGGGTCAAGACGTTTTTGCCTGGGCAAAGAAGATTCCCGCTCCCGTTCGGTGATGTTGCATCGGACAATTCTCTCGTTCAGGTTGATTTTGCATGAGAAAAGACTCGACTTGCAGCACAAGATAAACGGCCATTAACCGCCCGTCGCGTGCGGCGTCAGTCGCGGATTCACCGCGAATCCACGAGCACTTAAATGATGAGAAGCATTGTGAGTTCTGCAGCTTGTCATCGTACGGCAGCGGCTGCTTCAACAGTCCGGCGGGGGAGCACAGGCACGGGAGCGGAGCGAACAAGTGCAGATGGTGCGGGTCCACTTCGACCGGCAGCGGGTGTCCCAATAACCCGTATCGCACTCACGAAAGATAGACGACCGTGTGCAGCCGCGGTCGATTCTCATTACGCAAGCGCGGCTACAGAATAGCAGGGCTCGCCTTAGTTATTTTTCGCTTGAAACAAGAACAGGCGCTCGCCGCTTCAGATTTGATAGATATTGTCGTGGTCTAGACCACCTAGGCGCGGCTGGGACAAAACTCGGGCTTGGCCGGTTACGGCAGTTTTTCACCGGGATCGATGCGGCGAGCGAGCGGCAACTCCACGGATACTTACGGATGGAAGCGGACGAACAGAACCTGGTGTCGACGAACGTTTACAACGAGTAAATCGGGCCGCGATTGCAGTGGATCAATCCGGCGGCGTTCGCGCGTCCTTACGGGGGCGTCGGCAACCTGCGGCCGCGACGCGTTTCGCTGCGGAATCCTCGGATTCGCCCTCGCTCGTGATCCGCCAGAATGTGCCCGAAACTGAAATTCGCATTCGGCCCGTTAAAGCGGCGTGCCCTGGTGGAAGAGCATGAGCCATCTTCCGTTCCGGCGCACCCACAGCGAACTGCGCAGCGAACCCGCGGGCGCGTCGACACGGTAGCGCACAAGCGCGGCATCGGGCCCCACTAAAGCGACCGCAAAATCGGCCGCGTTCAACCCGCGCGGCGTCTCGTTTTGGAGCGCATCGAGCGCTTGCGTTTTGTTATAAACGCGGCCGGAGCTGCCGA
>JAICMB010000856.1 GCA_025929455.1 Bryobacteraceae bacterium
CGGTTTCGCCACCACGGTATTGCCGGCCGCGAGCGCCGGCGCGATTTTCCAGGTGAAGAGATAAAGCGGCAGGTTCCACGGCGAGATACAACCCACGACGCCCAACGGCTGTCGCAAAGTGATGTTGATCGCGCGTGCATCGATGTGCGATTCGCCAGGCCATTGGGTGATCGCTTCGGCAAAGAATCGCAAATTGGCCACTGCGCGCGGAATGTCCACGCTGCGCGCGAGTTTCACCGGCTTGCCGCTGTCGCGCGATTCCTCGCGGGCCAATTCGTCGAGTCGTGCTTCGATGGCATCCGCGAGCCGATGCAAATGCCGTGCGCGCTCGCCCGCCGCCAACGCTGCCCACGCCGGTTGCGCGCGTTCAGCCGTGGCGATCGCGGCTTCCACGTCGCGCGCATCGGAATCCGGACAACGTGCGTACACCTTGCCCGTCGCGGGTTCGAACACATCGAGATACGCGCCGCCGGCCGGACCGTGCAGTTCGCCGTCGATCAGGTTGGCGAGTGTCAGGGCTTCCATTGCACAAGCTTAGCGCATGCCATTGGCTTTCCCCGTCTGCAACGGGTGGGGAGGTGGCGACGGAAACCGGTTACGGCGTCAGAGGCGTGATCCCGCGGACGCAGGCGGCTGAGAGATGATGCCGTACTTTTTTTCCATGGCCTCGAAACGCGGATCGTCGCGCAGTGGGACGTAGGTCGGATTGACAGCGAAATCGCTGCAGGAAAATGGAGCCGGCGCGCACGAGCGATCCAACAGGTTTAACGCAATATCCTTCTTGTCCAACACGAGATAGACGATGAAAAGGTTGTAAAGCGAATCCGGGTCGAGATCGGATCGTTGCCGCAGCGCATCCGCGGCGTCCAGCGCTTGCGGGCGCAGCTTGGGATCGAGTACGGATTGGTAGGTCAGTTTGCCGGCGGCGACGAGTTGCCGGCCCAGCGGCGTATCGGGATGCACGAGATCGAACGCGTTGATGGCATCCTGATTGCGGTGTAGCAGCGAGTAAGCCTGCGCGAGTCCGAAGGCGGTAGAGGCGCTGTGCGGCGCCAGTTTCGCCACTGCCAGTGAAGGAGCAAGTGCTTCGGGGTATTCGCCAACGTTCAAATAGCTGATGGCGAGGTTGTTCTGCGTAATGGCGCTATCCGGGTCGAGTTGTGCGGATTTCAGAGTCTCCGCCAGTGTGGCCTTGGGGGGCAGCAACAGCCCGTAATCCAGATGCGCGGTGGCGTTGCTGGGGTCGAGTTCGATCGCGCGTTGAAAGCCTTTGCGGGCCTCGGCGTTTCTGCCTTCGGACATGTCGGCGCTGGCGAGTGCCAGGATCGCATCCACGTTGTTCGGATCGAGTTGCAGCGCCTTGTTGGCCTCTTCGCGAACTTTGGGCAGGACATTCTTCGGCGACAGTGTGGAGAATTGGATCAGGTCGTTCAACGCGCGCGCCAGCAGGGCATGGGCGGCTGCGTAATCGGGTGCAATCGCAATGGCTTGCTTCAGCAG
>JAICMB010000098.1 GCA_025929455.1 Bryobacteraceae bacterium
GCGGAATCGGTTTGCGTGGGGCAGGTCTCCAGACCTGCAGCGGGCGTCCACGCCCGCTTGCCGCGGATTCCAAACATCCCGAACAGCCGAACTTGGGAGGTCAGGGCGCGTTTATCGCGGCTCTTCCGCCGCGCTCCGATCCGCTTCGTCGACATTCCCGTCAAGGATCCTACAATCCGGCTTCGCGCGCCTTAGTTCCGCAAGCCCTTTCGGCGTAATCGCGGTAGCCGTCAAATCCAAATACCGCAGCGACGGTAAAGCCGCGAGCACCGGCGCCGCATCATCGCCGATCCGTTTGCAGCCCTGCAGGTCCAGGCGCTCCAGTTTGGCGAGCGTCTTCAGCTTCTCCAGTCCGGCAGCCGTCGCCAGCGTGCCATTCAGCCGCAGGCGGCGCAGGTTCTTCAGCGTCGACAGCGCGTCGAACCCGGGCGCCGTCAAGCGCACCGACCATAGTCCGGAATCGGTCCTCTGAGCGCCGCTCAGGTCCAGGTAGGTCAAGCCAGGCAACTGTCGCAGCGACTGCAAGCCGTTGTCACTTAACTTATTACCGCCGATCGTAAGTTCCCGCAGATTCGTAAGTGAAATAAGTGAGTCGAGCCCGACATCCGTAAGTTGCGCGAACCCGATATCCAGTGACTCGAGCGAAGTCACCGCCGATATGTATTGCACGCCCATGTCGGTGATCTTGGTGCCGCGTGCGCTCAGTCGTTTTAAATGCTTCCAGCCCTTAATGGCTGCGAGCCCCTCGTCGCTGACGAGTTCATCGAAGTATAGATTCAAATCCGCGATCTGCGGCGCGTCCTTGAGCTGCTGCAATCCGTGATCCGTAACCCGCGTAAGCGCCAGGTTGAGCCGCGTCAGGTTCGGCAGGGCCGCAAGGTCCACGAGATCGGAATCCGTCACCCAGGTAGCGCGCAGGTCGACCGCGACGATGTGCCCCTGTGCGTCGCGCGTGATTGCTCCGCCATCGTCGTTGATCCAGGAATCCGGACTCGCGGCGCTCAGGCCCAAACAGGTGAAGAGGATAATCGACGCAAGTCTCATGTTCAGCCCTTCCCCCGGCGGCTCGGCAGGGCGGAATCGCGATCGTAGACAATCGCGCAATTGGGCAGCGCCGTTTTCAACTGCGCCATGCCCTTCTCGGTAACGAGCGTGTGGTAAAGGTTCAGAGTCTTAAGCGCCGGCATGGACTTCAAGCTCTCGATGCCCGCGTCAGTCACATTCGCCATGTTGAGATGAAGCTCATGCAAGCGGGGCAATTCCTTCAGAGTTAGCAGCGCCTTATCGTCTACGGAAGTATAGTCCAGGTTCAACACCGCAAGGTTCGTCAGATGCGCGATCGCGGCAATTCCTGCGTCGTGCGTGGCCGTCCTCGGCAGCTCCAGCCGTTCGAGCTTTTCAAGTCCTGTCAGGTTATCCAAGCCCTTGTCGGTGAAGCGGCAGCTATTCAGATCGAGCTCGCGTAAGTTCTTGAGCTTGGCGATATGCGCCAGTCCTTCGTCGCCGGTGTCGGTTCCTTCGAGCTCCAGCACCTGCAGTCCGTCTAGATTCGCCAATTCCGCCAGCCCCGCGTCGGTAAGATCCGTGTAGCTCAGCACCAGCCGCTGCAGCGTGCGCATCTTCGCAATCTGCTGCAGCGCATCGTCGTTGACCGGACAACTGGTGAGATCGAGCTCGGTTAACGCCGGCAACTCCGTCAAGCTCTTCAGGCCGGAGCCCTGCACCAGCGTGCCTTCAAGACGCAGCGTTTTCAGTTGACGCATGCCGCTCAGGTTCGCGAGACCCGCATCCGAGACGCTGGTGTTGTTCAGGATCAGGCTCTTCAGTGCAGTGAGCCGCTCGAGGGATTGCAGACCAGCGTCGCTGATTTCCGTTGCGGTCAGATTCAACTGTTCCAGATCCGCGAGCTTGCCGACATACGCAAGCTGCGCATCGCTCACTTGCGTAGAGGCCAGCGAGATCGCTCGTAGTTTGCCGTCTTTCAATTCAGCGCGGCCGCCGAGCGCGCGCACCCAGCCCGCAATCGCGTCGTCGCTCGTTCCCGCCGGACGAGCCAACTTAGCATTGGTGCTCTCCACCACGGAGCCGCCCACGAAATCAACTTTGCAGTGAGGGATCGCCGCTCGCAAGGTGTCGACGCCGCGCTGGCTGGCCCGTGTGTAGCGCACGTCGAGCGCAACGAGCTCCTTCAGCGTTGCGAGCTTCGCAAGCCCCGCGTTCGTAATGCGGCTGCGGTACAGGTTCAGATCGCGGAGATGCGTCATGCCCGCCAGCACGTCCGCGCCCGCATCCGTGATGTCGGCGCCCAGCAGATTCAGCTTGCGCATGCGCGTGAGATTACGGAGCGATTCGAGACCGCGGTCGGTTATGCTGACGCCGTAAAGATCGAGGTCCTCGAGCTGCGTAAGGCCGCTTAAATTCTTCAATCCCTCGTCGGTCACCGGCGTATTCCGCAGGTTCAAGCGCCGCAGCTCCTTCAGCCCGGCGAGGACCTTTATGCCCTCATCACCGAAGTACGTCGAATCGCTCAGGTCGAGCGCTTGCAGGTGAACAAAGGGAGACAGGTCGGGCTTCTTGACCTTCGACTGGGCCAACCGCAGCTCTTTCAGTTGCGTCAGTCCCGCGAGATACGCGATGCCTTTATCGGCCACGTTATACGTCGGCAGGAAGTGAAGGCTGAAATAAAGCCGCTGCAGATTCTTCATCCCGGCCAAATACTTCAAAGCGTCGTTCGCATCGAGTTTGCTGCCCGAATACGGCGACCAGCTCGGCCCGGGCAAGTACAGTTCGCGCAGGTTCGATAATCCGCTGATATGCTTCAATTCTGTCGGCTCGATCGTCGTGTTCGTCAGATCGACCCCCGTTATTTGCAGGTTGCCGGCGGGAAGCTCGGACACATCGGCCACGGGAACCCGGCTGCCGGCCAGAGTGACGCGGCCGCCGCTTCGGATTACCCACTCGGCAACGCCGCGTTCGGACGCTCCGGCGAACGCCGACGCGATGGAGAGACAAAGAAGAAGATTTCTAAGCGGCATACTCGGACAATCCATTCTAATTCGATATGCTGGTCCCAATGTCGCTTGTCCGGTTCATGCGAAATGTGACGTGCGTTTTGTTGCTGTCCGGCGCGGCCGCGATGGCCCAGACCCCTGCTTCCGAGCATCTCGATTTCGTCCATGGCCTGGACGAGTACCAGCATATTAACGGCATGCTCCCCGACTACATGGAGCGGCAAGCGCAGGCGCTGGTGCAGGCGCGCAAGCAGTCGCTCGACGTGGGGACGCCCGAAGCTTTGAACCGCCGCCGCCAGTTCGTGCGCGAGCACATCCTGCGCGCTATCGGAGGCCTCCCCGACCGCACTCCTCTGAATGCCCATACCGTAGGAGTTCTCGAACGCGACGGCTACCGCATCGAAAAGGTCATCTTCGAGAGCCAGCCCAAGTTTTACGTCACGGCCAATCTGTACTTGCCTGCAACAGGACACGGTCCGTACCCCGCCGTGCTGTATCCGGAAGGGCATGAACTGGGCGGAAAGTCCAATGAGACGTGGCAACAGATGCTGGCGACGCTCGCACGCAGAGGGTACGTCGCGCTCACGTGGGACACGCTCGGGCAGGGTGAGCGCGTTCAACTTTACAGCGCGGACTTGCACGATTCGCTGCTGCGGAGCTCGACGACCGAGCACACGATTCTCGGGATTCAGGCGTTGCTCACCGGCCAAGCCATTGCGCGCTACACGATTTGGGACGGCATTCGCGCGCTCGATTATCTGCTGTCGCGGCCGGAAGTGGATCCAGCGCGCGTGGCGGTAACGGGCAACTCCGGCGGCGGCACGCACAGCGCTTATCTCGGCGCGTTGGATGACCGTATCAAATTTGTCGCGCCCTCCTGCTACATCACGTCCTGGCACTGGATGCTGAAGACCATCGGTCCGCAGGACGCTGAACAGGTGTTCCCGGGCTGGCTGGGCGATGGCCTGGACTATCCCGATTTCATTTACGCCGCGGCCTCGAAACCGTACCTGATTCTGTCCGCAATTCGCGATTTCTTTCCGATCGATGGCGCGCGCGAGACGTTTCGCGAAGCGCGGCGCGTCAAACCCGATCTGCAGATGTTCGAGGCGGATGACGGCCACGGCTACACGCATCCTCGCAGAATGGCCGCGTACGACTGGCTGTCGCGGCAGTTTCGCGGCGTGCCCGACCAGCGGCCCGAGGCCGTGATCGAGCCCGAATCCGCCGAGACGCTGTTCTGCACGCCAACCGGGCAGGTATTGACCTCGCTCGGCGACGAGACGATGTTCACCCTGAATCGCGCACGCGCCGATCGCTTGCGGGACAGCCGCGCCCACCCGCATGATATCCGCGAGGCCGCCCTGGCGCGCACCGGCTATAAACCGCAGTCCAGTGCGGTTCCCGTAACGCCGTACGGAACCATCCAACGTGACGGGTACCGTATCGACAAGCTCATTTATGAGAGCGAGCCGGGCATTCTGATTCCATCGCTGTTGTACATTCCCAATTCCGGCGCGGCAAAGAAACCCGCCGTCATCATCGCGTCCGACGAAGGGAAATCCGCCGTTGGGACTGCCGCGGGGGCCCTCGCAAAAGCCGGCACGATCGTGCTTGCCGTCGACCTCCGCGGTATGGGCGAGACACATATCGCGCCCGACCGGAACGATTCGGAGTTCTATCGCTACTTCGGCGATTTCGAAGACGCGATGACCGCCGTTTTGATGAATCGCACGCTGGCCGGCATGCGCGCGGCGGACATTACGCGCGGCATCGACATGCTTGCCGCGCGCCCGGACGTCGATATGAATCGGATCAGCGCGATCGGCAGGAATAGCGCCGCCGTCCCGATGCTCTACACGGCGGTGTTCGACAAGCGCATCAAAGGGGTTGCGCTCGAAGGGATGCTGCTGTCTTACGATGCCGTCGTCCACGACCGCATGCAGCGCCTGGTTTTCGAGCAGGTGGTGCCGGGCGCACTGCTGGACTTCGATATCCCCGACCTGGTGAATGCGCTCGCGCCGCGCAGCGTCTGGATCTCCGCTCCCGTCACACCGACCGGCGCCCCCGTCGCGCCGCCGGAGTTTGCAAAAACGTTTTCCTCCGCGGCGAAAACGTCGCGCGCTCTTCAACTGCGGCCGCCACGTCCGGCTGACGAGCGTGCTGCCGCGTATTACGGCGAGCTCCTCGGTTTGGCCGCAAATCGCGTCCAATAATTCGAATTCCCTGCAGATAACGCGGGACATCTCACGCGCACGCGCGATATCAATTCCTCGAATTCCCGGCCAGAGCAGTGTTAACAAGCAAAGTCACTGCCATTTACAAACGTTTTACAGACGCAGAACCAATTACAGTCTTTGCAGGCCCATGATCAACCTGTCGGTTGTTTACGAAACTCAACAGGGGTCCACAATGATCAAAATAGAAACCAGTTTCCTCCTTGTGAGGACGGTGCTAACTGGTGCGCTCTGCCTTGCCTGTTCTGGTTACGCGGTGGCTGGTGTTCCAGCGCCCGCGCCCCTTGCGCCCGCCAATGGCGCTAGCGTTCAGGTGCCTTTCACACTGTCATGGTCTGCTGTAAGTGATCCGAGCGGAATCGCCGGATATAACTGGCAGGTAAGTCCTTCGGCTGGTTTCTCGCCGATCGTTCTGCAAAACTCGACCAACGGCGCGACTCAGGATATCGCGAGCGGGCTCGCCAGCGGAAAATACTTCTGGCGCGTACAAGCCGTCAACGGCGCGTTCGAGCAGGGTGCTTGGTCGAGCGCCTCGAGCTTTACTGTCACGGGCGCGGGCCCCAATTCGCCCGCCGCGCCGACGCTTTCTCCGACCAAAGGATACTCGACCTTCCATCCCAGAGAGATCATCACATTCAACTGGACGCAGGTGCCAAACGTCTCGACATATACTCTTGAATACTCGACCGACCCAAGCTTCCCGGTGAGTGTGACCGGCAAGTTCGACAACATTCCGAATCCGACAATGTCGTTCGGCCTCGGTGACGAGGGCAACTATTACGCGCGAGTGTTGGCGGTGACCGCCGATCGCATTTCCAGCGTGCCATCGAACGTCATCACGTTTTCGGTGTTTTTCAATAATCCCCTGCCGCAGCCGCCGTCGCCCATTTCGCCGGGCAACGGAACCACGCTATCGTTGCCTGTGACGTTGACATGGTCGGATGTTCCCAACCCGCAGCCGAGCGGTTACGAAATCGAGATCGCCAAGGATTCGGGCTTTAGGACGATTGAAGAGGACGACCCTCAACTGAACGATCCGTCCCGCACGGTCCTGTCGTTGACCCCGGGAACCAAGTTCTGGCGCGTACGCTCGGCTCAGGGCGACGCCTCGCCAACTACGGCCGCGTTGACCGCGTGGTCGTCGGCGGGAACATTCACGATTCCATCAACGCCTCCGACTCCCGCGTCGCTTACTCTCACCAGCAATCCGCTGTTCAGCGGCAATAAGAGCTTTGTTGCCGTGCAACTGAGCGCAGGTGTGTCCGCAAGCGGCGCGACCATCGGCCTGACGAGTTCGAATCCCAGTGCGCTTCCCGTGCCGGCAACGATCAATATGCCGCCGAACACCGCGTGGACTCAGTTCCAGGTGCAAGCCGGACAAGTGACGACGACAACACCCGTGACGCTTACGGCGACATTGGATTCGGGTAGCGCGTCTGTTAACGTGAATGTCCTGCCGCCGTCGCTAAAGTCATTAACCATCTCGCCGAGCAGCATCAGCGGAGGTGCGCAGCCGCAGGTCATTATCATGTTGAACGGCCAGGCGCCTCCGGAGGGAGCTGTCGTGACTCTCTCCAGCAATTCGCCCGCGGTAACTCCGCTCGCATCGGCAACGATTGCGGCGGGCAGCCCTTCGGTGTCGTTTTCGGTTCCGACCTCGCAAGTGACTGCGAATACCACCGCGACAATAACGGCGACCTGGAATGGTGTCAACGTGCAGGGGCAAGTTACGCTGCTGCCTCAGGAAGCGCCCGCATCCATCACACTGAGCCCGACGTCCACGACCGGCTCGAATGGATCGTTCGCGACCGTTCGCGTCATATCGGCCTCGAGCTCAGACGAAACGCTGCAGGTGACGAGCAGTAATCCGTCCGTCGCATCGACACCGAACGGTGTAACGATTCCGGCCGGCGCGACGGCGGGCGGATTCAGCATCTTCACGACTCCGGTTTCCGTTACAACCGTGGTAACGATCTCGGTTTCCGGCGGCGGCGTGACCCGCTCCGCAGACCTGACCTTGACTCCAACTGCGGCGCCGGCATCGCTGGCGTCCATTTCTCTGAGCCCGGCGACCGTCACTGGCGGCGCGTCCTCGCAAGGTGTCGTGACTCTCACGAGCGCGGCGCCGTCAGGCGGACTTGCAGTCGCGCTGTCCAGCAGCAACGCCGCGGCGACCGTGCCCGCAAGCATCACGGTGCCCGCCGGTGCAACCTCCGCGGCATTCACGGTTGCGACGAGTTCCGTTACAGCTTCAACCGTCGTAACAATCACGGCCAGCGCCGGCGGAACGACGCAATCGGCAGCCTTAACGGTGAACGCGGGCGCCCAAGGCGCAGTGTTGACGGTAACGGCCACCGGACGTAGCCGCGAGTTTGTGAGCTCCAGCCCCGCGGGGATCAATGTGGCGGTCGGAAGCACGCAATCAGCGTCGTTTACAGTAGGGACGTCCATTACGCTGAGCGCTTCCGACGGCCGCGACACAATCTGGTCCGGCGCATGTTCGAGCGGCGGCAGAAAGGTCAAGACCTGTACGTTCACGTTGAACGGGAATGCCAGCGTGACGGCCAACGTGCAATGAGAGCACGTCCGGCCGGAAGCACTCCGTAGCGAGGGAGAGCGTCAGCCGCGTCCGGTGCAGTTACACACCGGACGCGGCAATCTTACGCATAAGTTCTCGCACTGTGCGAAGCCGACCGTGAGACTTGCATGAGTCGAGATTGTCGTACTCGCACCGATTCTGCGTCACGGCTAGTGTACGCAGGTTGGTCTGCGCAAATGTATAGGCCTGTGGAGTGGAAAGACTCCGGGCCAGGATGCCATGCGCTAGGCTCTCTTGCGAAGCTCACCGAAGGACCATCACACCGTGCCGTGAAACCATCGCGAACGGAATGCTGTGCTGCGACGCGGTCCCTTGACATCCCCTGGACTGTATCCCTTTGCTGCCGGGAGCGCAGAACTTCGATATCCTTAAAGAACTCGAGCGCAATTGAAAACTCCCAATGTCGATCGACCAGCGTGTACTCGCGGCGATCCAAGCGTTGTACGACGCGGCAGTGGATGAGACTCTCTGGCCAAAGGCGCTCCAAAAACTGGTCGAGTTCACAAGCAGCCAAGGTGCCAGCTTCTGGACCTTGGACAGTTCTGAACAGCCTCGTCTTCCTATTTTCACAACCTTCAATTTCGATGATCGATTTATAAGAGCTTATCTCGAGAACATGGTTCCTCTGGATCCCACCGTACAGTATCTCGTTCAACATCCAGATGTGCCGATCGTCCACGACGGCATTGTGATCACCGAGCGCGACAAAGACTTCCACCCCTACTACGACTGGCAAAGTCGTGAGTGTGACATCTACTTCCGCATGGTCGCTCAGACGCGCCCGGCGCCGGGCGTGCAAGCGGGCGTGGCGCTGCATCGGGCGCGAAGAGCGGGAAGATACGAGCCCGAAGATCTCGAGCGGTTTGCGCTGATTCGTGGCCACCTTCAGCGAGCGCTGGCCATCGGATTCCGCCTCGGCTCGCTAGGCGCAACGCAGCAATGTACCACCGCGCTACTGGACCGCAATCCAGCTGCAATTCTGCTCCTCGACGAGCATAAATGTATGGTGTACGCGAACCGCCGCGCGGAAGCGTTCCGTTCCGCGAAGGATGGAATTCGGTTGTCCCGCGATGGACTCGTTCTCACACGCAAACAAGACAATGACAGGCTGCAAACGCTGATTGCGAGAGTCCTTTCAAAGGCTGCGCCTGCAGCCGTCTCCGGCGGCGCCATGCGCGCGCTTCGCCCTTCCGGAAAGCGGGCTTATGGTATCGTCGTGGCGCCGATCGCGCGCCGGTTTCCGGCGCTGACGGTCTTCCGTCCCGCAGTTTGTATCATCATCACCGATCCCGAGACCAGGGCTGAGCTTTCGAGCGATCATCTGCGCGGCGCCTTCGGTCTTACAGAGGCCGAAGCGATGCTCGCGGCGCTGCTCGCAGCCGGCGAGGAACTGCGGTCCGCGGCGGTGAGACTCGGCATTACGTACGGTACTGCCCGGGCCCGCCTCGCCGAGATTTTTCAGAAAACCGGGACTCACCGGCAATCGGAACTCGTTAGAGTTCTCCTGTCAA
>JAICMB010000354.1 GCA_025929455.1 Bryobacteraceae bacterium
CGTGCAGTTCCTGAAATTTTCGAAGCTGGGCGGCGGTCTCGGGGTTCGACGCGTGCGCAGCAAAGTACTCGAGTATGGTGAAGGTGGGTACGGCAAAGATTCCCTTCTGACGCATCAGGCGCATGGTCTCATCGCTGAGCTGATCGGCGTGATCGATGGACGCGACCCCGGCTTGCGCGGCGTAGAGGGTACCCGGCTCACCGGTTGCATGGACCGCGATTTTTTTGCCAACGCGCGCCGCTTCCTGAACGGCTGCGGCAAGCTGCGCCTCGGTGTACTGGTAGGGCGTTGAGAAATGGCCGGCGGTTATCGAATCACGCCCGGTCTCGTACATTTTGGTGAAATCCGCGCCTTCCTTGTACTGCTCGCGAATCGCAGCGATGATCTCGGGAATGCTGTTGGCGCGCGTGGCGTTGGACAGAACATGCTGCGCGGGGTTAAACCGGTTGGCGTCCTCGTGGCCGCCCAGGATGTCGATCGCGTTGCCGCTGACACGCAGGCGGGGCCCGGGTACCAGGCCCGCATCGATCGCGTTGCGCAGTGCGCTGTCGGCCGAACCAGCACCTTCGGTGCCCATGTCACGCTCGGCGGTGTAGCCCGCCATTAAGTCCGCACGTGCGGCGAGGACCGCGACAATGGTGCGCTGGGGCACCGATTCCTCAACGGTCTGCAGGTCTTCCGCGCCGGGGTGCAGGAACAGATGCACGTGCGCGTCGATGAGGCCGGGCATGAGGGTGCAGTCGCCGAGGTCGATCAGTTCGGCGCCCGCGGGGTGCGGCACTGAGGCGCCGACGGCCGCAATGCGATCGCCCTGCACCAGAATTTCACCGGGCGACTGTATATGGCCTGTGGCAACGTCGAGCAACCGCGCGGCGTGCAGGACGACGGCATGGGTCTGCGCACAGACCGGCAGACAGGCCAGCGCGGCAACAACGAGACAATACGTCCTCATCGTTTGCCGATGTTATCAAGTCTGCGAATGTTCGGCTCGTGGGGCTCGCTAAAAGATAAAGCTGACGCCGCCCCGCAGCATGCGCGGCGACTGCATCAGAAGAACGCGGCGGCCATCCATCGCCGTCAACGGCAGATATCCTTGTGCGAGCAAATTGCGGAGATCGACGTTCGCCTCAAGCCGCGCCGGGATTCCGAAGGCGGGGATCGGCTGCCGGATTTGCACGTTCCAGCCAAGCTCCGGATAGGCAGTCTGCGTAACGTACATGTGCACCGGCATAAGCGCGTCGTAATCCGTGAACAGGTAGCTGGTCGCGATCTGTGTGCCCGTTACAGGCACCGTCGCCGAGGCGCGCGCGGAATACCAGAAGCGCTGCGAAGTCCGGATTTGCGAGCGCAAATCATCAACCGTGGTCCCGAACTGCGATCCTGCAGCACCCGCGGTCAGCACGCCCGTACGCCCCGCAGCGGCGCTCAATGCGAGATGATCGCCGGCATAGTGAGTCAACGACGCGGCATATCCACTTCTTGAATAACCGCCCGCGTCGACGATGCTACCTCGCGACGAGATGTCCGGAATCACTTCGCCGGCTTCGAACAGATCGTCGGGAGCGATCACGTTCAGCGCGGCGTTCGATACGGTCTCATGAAAGCCGGTCAGGTTCACGGTGTCTGAGCGGCCGAGATTGAGCTGATAGCCGACTTCGATGTTGCGCGAGCGCTGCACCTGCGAATGGCCGTTATGCACGGAAATGCGCGGCATCATCGAGAGCGCGGTGAGGTCGTGCGACAGCGCGATGGTATCGGCGAGCGCGTCCGTCTTCGCGGCCGGAGCCGCGGCGTTCCGAATTAAGTCCACCGGCGGCGCGCCGGAGCTATACGCTACCTGCAGCGATCCGGTCTTGCCCAGATCGTACGTCAAACGACCGAACGGGCTGATGTAGGAAACCTGATCGAGGAACGAGAACGAATCGAGGGTCGCGCCATATTCCAGCCGCACGACGTCGCCGATCGACATGCGATTCATACTGCCGAACGACATCGTTCGCAGCGCCGGAACAGAATCCTGCGACGTGCCCAGCGGATAACCGGTGCGCGTGGGCAGATAAACCTGGTGCATCGTCAGAGAAATTTCGGACCCGGAGGGATCGTGGCTAAACGCGGTACGGAACCCTGCTGCGGGCATGCCGATGCGGCTGCTATAGCCGAAGTTGCCGCTGACCTGCAACTGATTACGGCCGAACAGCGAAGTCGCGAGTGCGAAGGCGGTGCCGAGATCTTCGTCGCCATCGACTGCCAGTGACCCGCCGCCTCCGCCCGAAACCTTGAGCATCCCGCGCGTGTCGGAGAACACCGTGTCAGTTGTGGAAGGCGAGGACGACGTATTAGGATCGCGCGGCAACGTGGCCGGCAAGTAGCGCATGACCGGACGCGTAGCGGTGGCGGTTTTTAATGTCCACTTCCAGTCGTCGCTCATCAGCGCGCCCTGCCCGGGCGCGGCGTAGACCAGCTCGACGGAACTGAGCACCGTCGCCATGTTGATATACAGCAGGCTTTGCATGCCCGGCTGGACGGTGATTTTCTTTTTGAGCGCGGGGATCAGATTGCCCGAGATGACGCGCACCGAGTACACGTCCGGATTGAGCGAAGCGAAGCCGAAAAGGCCTTTTTCGTTGGTGACCGCCCGCTGCAGCAACTTCTCGTAGCGGTTGTAAAGGAATACGGTCGCGCCGAGGCGTGGGAATCCAGCGCTGTCCCGCACGATTCCCGCGATGCTGCCGGTTAGCTTGAAGCTATGTGGCGCCGCGTATACGGATGTCGAGGCGAGCAGCAACCCTGCCGCAACCCAACCGAATTTCGGCGTTCGAAGGCTCATGCCCACTTCTGGGCAGACAGCACGCTGCTGCCCTTTACCCCCCTACTTTACCGTAAACGAAGCCGACTGCGTCACCGACTGCTTGTTCACCTTATCCATGGCTACCATCTTGAGGGTGTACTGGCCCGGGGCGAGCGAAGCCAGGGGAAGCAACTTCTCGATGGTCACCTGCTGCGCCGAAGCGCCCGGAATGGCGGTCAGGTCTTCGGTCATATCGAACATCTTCTTGTTCGACCCGTTCAGCACTTCATACATGATGCTGCCCTCCGGCTTGTGCGTTTTCTCGTCCGCCGTGAAGTTGTAGAACTGGGTGTAGATCCCCATCTTCTCGTTGCGGTGGAAAGTGTCGCTCAGCCGCGGCCGTACCTTAGAATCCCCGATCACGAACTGGCCCGTTCCGATACTCCGCGTGGGCACCTTCTCGAGCACGTCCGCCAATATGACGCTGCTGCCCGCCAGTTTATCCTCATCGTAATGCGGCACGTTCAGCGCCATCTCGTAATTAGTCATATTGCCGCCGATGATGTCTTTGGCGACCACGTTCAGGCGGTACATGCCCGGCGGCAACGGAACGATCTTCTGATAAACTGCTGAGCCCGCCATGAACTGCGCGTTTTGTAACTCTTCGGCCGGCATCTCGATCGTCACCGGATCCTCAAAGACGTTCACCACGCGCCGCGACATGGAGGTGATGCGGGCATAAATGTTGATGGTGGAGTGCGCCACGCCATCCTTCTGCGAGTACTGGAGGTCCTTGCGATCGAACTGGATCGTGATGGGCGTCAGGATGGTGGATTCGGTCAGTTTGATGTAGTCCGCCCGCACCTTCATGGGCAGCGTGTTGAACCGGACCGTGGAGGTGACCGCGGCTTCCAGATCCTTAAACTTCACAGCGGGCGCCTTCTGCAGCTTTGCGAACTGCTCCAGGCGCTCGAACTCGTTCATGCTGGCCGGCAACGGCATGGTCCCGGTGCCTAGGTGCGTTCCGTCGGTGCGGTTGAAGCGGTCGTTCTTGCTGGCAAGGCCCATCTGCTCGTACATCGTGAGACCGGCGCCCGGAACGTACAGGAGCGCATCCTTTTCGGACGGATCCATGGTCATGTGGTATTCGCCCGTCATGGTCGGATCGACGAACTCGATTTCGATGTTGGTGCCGATGCCGTCGATGTAGCGATAGCGCCACCTCTCAAACGGGTAGGTGGATGTGCTGCCGCCGCCTTCTTCAATCGGCCGCTCGTAGGTGCCGCCCGAAGGATGCGATTCGATCTCGTCCGCGGGGCCGAAGGTTATGTAAATACGGCCGCGATCCGTCTTCCAGCCCGGAATACCGGAGGCATAGTGCTCGTTCGCGTATGCGATGCGGCGGTAGTGCTCTTCCTTGTATTCGTTCTCTTCGGTGTCGGGGGTGGGATCGCGGCGTAGCCAGAACTGCTCGATGAACTGCTGGCGTTCCTCGTCGGTCTGCAGGCGCTTAAAAGCGGCCTTTTCCTCATCAGTGATGATGTAGGCGACGTCCTCGTTCAGCCACTTGCGGTACGGGGTCTCGAGCTCCTTCTTGAGCTTGGCCTCGCGGCGCTTGCGTTCCTTGTCCGTGAGGGGTTTAGCGACGGTTTCGCGCTTGGTTTCCTGCGGATCGGCGGGCTTCTTCTGGTCGGCGGCGAACAGGGCGACGGC
>JAICMB010000819.1 GCA_025929455.1 Bryobacteraceae bacterium
ATGAGATCGGCGCGCTGAGCACGAAGCTCGGCGTCGATCCGCTCGAAGTGATGGACACGCTCTGTGCCGACACTAAGTTGAACGTCTCGCGCGCGTACTTGAAGCCCGGGTTCGCGTTCGGCGGCTCGTGTTTGCCGAAGGACTTGCGCGCGCTGTGTTATCGCGCGGGAAGGCTGGACTTGCAATTACCGATGCTGTCGTCCGCGCTGCCCAGCAATCATGCGCAGCTTGCGCGGGCCATCGACGCGGTGCTCGAGCTCGGCAACCGACGCATCGGCATCGCGGGGCTGGCGTTCAAGGAGAACACGGACGACCTGCGCGAGAGCCCGGTGGTCACGCTGCTCGAACACCTGATCGGCAAAGGCCGCGACGTGCGCGTATTCGATCCGCACATCCGCATGGACGAGATTTACGGATCGAACCGCAACTTCGTCCTGAACAGCATTCCGCATATCGGCAAGCTGATGGTGAATTCCATGAGCGAGTTGCTGGGATGGGCGGATTACGTGGTGATCGCGCAAAAGCAGGATGCGGCGATGGCACGGACGATTGCTGATAGCGGTCTGCCGGTGCTTGATCTGACGCTGGCGCACGCGGAGCTGGCGGCGGGCGTGGCGGCGCAGGTGGGGTAGAGTGCTTCGCTCCGGCGCTTGCGCCTCGAGACGAATAACGTGAAGCGGCGCACGGAATGCGGGGTCACGGACTATTCCTGATCACCAGCACAGTGCGGCTCGAGCTTTCGAGTTCCGCAATAAGAATCGCGCTACGCCGGAGCAAGACTTCAACTTGCGAGGTGCGGTACGTGCAGTTCTCGATCCGCACCACTTTCGGCGGCGCGCCGCGTTCTGCCGCGAGTCCCAGAAAATCGGAATCGGCCGTTACGAGAACAAAGCCGTGCTCACCGGCATACTTCCAAATGACGCGTCCGGGGTGAAGCCGGCAAGTCCGGCATCGAACACGTGCGTGGAGCCAGGAAAAAGCTCAGCCAAACGCCGAACGAGCTTCGGTGAAAGATTTGCGTCGAAAAGAAGCTTCAACGCGAGATGCGCTCTCGCCCCGTCTGCGAAGCATACGCATACACTGCGGCAAAATCTGCTTTTTCCAAGTAAGGGTAATCGCGGAGGATTTCATCTTCGGTCATTCCGGATGCAAGCATGTCCAAGACATCCCACACCGTTATACGAAATCCGCGAATGCAGGGTTGCCCGGAGCGCTGGCCCGGCATGATGGTGATGCGCGATAGATCGGCCGGTCCATGCGTCGCGGGCATATGTAAATTGTCGCACCGGCCGTAGTGCCGCCAGCAATTCTGTTCGCAATACAAGGATGACAGTCGCGTAGTTCGCAGCTGCGAAGTTGTGACTGACTGCAGGAAGTCGCGGCGAACGGGCCTGGACTGCCCCGCACAGCAGCGCACGCGGAATCAAGCGCACGGGCACATAGGAGCGACTTCGCTGATTCAACCGCGGCTGCTCTGGCTTGACGCTCCGTTCCCGGTGGGCGTATCGTTAGTTGAAACGGCGCACGCGCGCCATTTCGAAAGGTGCCCACCCATGGATAGAAGACATTTTCTGATCGGTTCCGCCGCCGCGGCCGGGTCGGTTGCCGGCTTGAAAGCTGCGCCTAGTGACACGATTCGCGTCGCG
>JAICMB010000203.1 GCA_025929455.1 Bryobacteraceae bacterium
CGGACGCTTCGGCATACCGGGCATGGTCAAGAATGTCGTGAAGGACAAAGGGTCAAAGGGGAACCACTGATGCGCGCCGCCGTTTTGCTTGCGATGGCTCTGTTTCCAGTGACGCTGGCCGCGGCCGATCTGGAATTTGAGCGCGCGGTCCACGATATCGAGAGCCAGTTTCAGGTACGGCGAACGCACGTTCCGCTGCTCGGGCTGGCGGGCTTCATGACGAACTTTACCGGCCCTTTCGGCGTCAAGCACGCGCAGTTGGCCATCTTCGAGAACGTGCACGTGCGCGGTGCGGGCGGGTTCCATTTCCGCGAACTGGCTCCGAGCTGGAAGCCGGTGGTCCGCGTATTCAATCGCAATCAGGAGGCCACCGTTATCTACGTGCGCCCGGAAGGGAACTCCTGGTTCGAAGCGCTATTGGTCACGGTCGATCATGACGACGCGACGGTTATCAAAGCGAAGGTGAATCCGGATTCATTGATGCGGTGGGTAAACGAGTGCCGTTCGTTTAAGCACTAATGTCGACGTGGGGCGGCCAGTCTTGCTGGCTGCCCATGCCCGGGTTGCAACCGAAACTCCTAGCGGAATCGGCTGCGGCTCGGCTGCCAAGTGGCGCAGGCGCCCACGCCTGCGGTGGGTCTCCTGACGAACTTCCCGCGCCGACGCTCCGGCGTAGGCTGTAACAGCCTGCGGCGGGTTGCCAACCCGCCTCGTCCGCCGCCGCACGATTCGACTCTGCAGCGGCCGTGGCGAGACCCAGTTCCTTGTAGTCCATTTCCGCCTTCGACGGTTAGCCACTCCAGACCCGCGCGTTCGCTACTGCTGCGCCGCCCGCAACTTTTCGAGTACGCCTACGTTCCGCTGGCTGTGCTCAGCGATCCGAAACGACTGACGGAGCTTGTAGCGCAGTACCGGTGCGAGCGCCCGCGTGTCGCAAATCGCGATGCCCAGTCATCTCTCATATGACCGGCGGCCGCCTGCAAGACGTCGCGCCGTCCTTCGTGGGCCAGCTATGTGCCGCGGGCGCCAGCGGATAAGCACCGTGTATCAAAGCATGTTAGAGAATCCCGAGAGCGACCGAGGGCATGCCATCCCTCTCTACGTCGCTGCATTCCGCGAACGCGCCTTTGCCACCGCCGCCAGAAACTGCCGCGCGCGCTCCTCAAACAAGGCGTAATTCCCCGCTTCGATATTCGCTGCATCGATCAACTCACCGCCGACGCCCGCGGCACAAGCTCCCGCCTTCAGAAAATCACCGATCGTTTCGAGATTTACCCCGCCCGTCGGTACCATCTCAACCTGCGGCAGCGGAGCTTTCACGGCCTTTATGTATTTCGCCCCGCCCACGGCACTGCACGGAAACACCTTGATCGCGTCGCCGCCCGCCTCCCACGCCGTCAGGATTTCTGTTGGCGTGAGCCCGCCGGGCATGATCGGCTTCGAGTACCGGCGCGCGATCTCGATCGTCTTCACATTGAGCGCCGGTGTCACGAAAAACTGCGCGCCCGCCAGCATGCACGCGCGCGCAGTCTCCGGGTCGAGCACCGTGCCTGCGCCCAGCACCATCTGATCGCCAAACTTGTCCGACAGCTTTTCGAGCGCGTGCAGCGCCCCCGGCACCGTCATCGTGATCTCGGCCGCGCGAATGCCGCCGCGATACACCGCTTCGATCGCTTGAATGGCGCTCTCGGTCGAGCGCGTACGCACAATCGGAACGATACCGATCTCCGTAATGGCGGAAAGTATCTGCTCTTTCGTCATGACCCTATCACACCATTATGCGTGCGACTGCGTCCGGCGCAGTTCCCAGCCGGGCTTAAACAGCGGCAGATAATTTTCAGGCCGATAGGGATGCTTCTTGATCTCTTCGATATTTAAATCGATGCCGAGCCCGGGCGCCTGCGGAATCTCGATATACCCGTTCTTCACTTCCACCGCATTGATGACAATCTCGCGCTCCCACGGTTCGTTGAATTCATCGAAAATTTCGTGAATGAAGAAGTTCGGGATGGAAGCGTTGAGTTGCACACACGCCGCCGAACATACCGGACCCTGCGCGCTGTGCGGCGCCACCACACCATAATGCGCATCAATCATGTCCGCGATCTTGCGCGTCGCAAACAGGCCGCCTAAATTCAGCGGCTCGGGTTGCAGAATGCTCACGGCATCATGCTTCAGCAGTTCCGCAAACTGCTGCTTACTCGATAGGCTCTCACCGGTGGCCACCGGCACCGGGCTGCGGCGCGCCACTTCCACCATCGCGCCGATATTCGTATGCGGTACCGGCTCTTCGAACCACGCGGGACGGAATGGCGCAACGTGTTCCGCGAACTGCAAGGCTGTCGCTACGTTGAAGCGGCAGTGCGCTTCGATCAGCAAGTCCACGGAGTCGCCTACGGCATCGCGCACCGCTCGCACGATATCAACAGCGAGATCGAAATCGTAGCGGGACGACATGCGCCAGGCGTTCCCAAACGGATCGAACTTCAGCGCCGTGTAGCCGCGCCGCGCCACATCTTTGGCTTTTTCGGCAAACGATTCCGGCGTGCGCGGGCCGCGGTACCAGCCGTTGGCGTACGCGCGCAGTTTCTCGTGGCAGCGCCCGCCCATGAGGTTATAAACGGGCTGATTCGTGACTTTGCCGATGATGTCCCAGCACGCGATTTCAATCGCCGCAACCGCGCAGTTGTGGATCTGAGCGCCGTCCGAGTAAACGTCGCGTGTCATGCGCTGCGACAGCACCTCGATCTGGAACGGATCGAGCCCCATAACCAGAAGCGCCAGTTCCTGGATCGCCGCTTCCACCGTCTTCCCGAAATAATTAAGCGTGCCTTCGCCGATGCCGTACACCCCTTCGGAGGTGTGCACCTTCGCAAACACCCAGTTCTTCCAAGGGTTGCCTGCGATGAATGTTTCAACCGCGGAGATTTGCATCATCAATAATCTATCATCTCGCCAGAGTACGCACGTGTGCCCCGACCGCTTGCCGCAAACCCGCCAGGTTGTAACCGCCTTCAAGAACGGAAACGACCCGCCCGCCCGCATACTGATCCGCGATTTCCAGAACCACGTCCGTGAGCGCGACGAAGTCGTCGTCCGTCAGCAGGAATCCGCCGAGCGGATCGCCGGCGCGCGAGTCAAACCCCGCCGAAATGAACACCATTTCGGGTTTGAATTCGCGCATTGCGGGGGCGAGCCGGTCCTTAAATGCGCCGAGAATTTCCTCGCGTCCCGCGCCGGCGGAAAAGGGGCAATTCATGGTGCAGCCTTCGCCCGCGCCGGATCCGGTTTCTTCGGCGGCGCCGGTGCCCGGATACCAAGGGTGCTGGTGCGTGCTAAAAAAGAACACGGAGGCGTCCTCGTAAAAAATGTCCTGCGTGCCGTTCCCGTGGTGTACATCCCAGTCGGCGATAAGCACGCGCCCGACGCCATGGTGCTTCTGTGCATGGCGGACGGCGATGGCGACGTTGTTGAAGATGCAGAAGCCCATTCCGCGATTGGGAGTAGCGTGATGGCCCGGCGGGCGTACGATACTGAATGCGCGTGTACCTGTATGGCCCGCTACAGCGTCCACGCCATTGAGGACGGAGCCGGCCGCGGCTAAAGCGGCTTCAAACGACGCCTCACAGACAGGGGTGTCGCCGGTGCTCAGAGTATCGAACCCGGCGGCAATTTCGCGCTCAGCCAAGTAAATGTAGGACCGGCTATGGCACAGCGCGATTTCATCTAACGTGGCGCTGCGCCGATCTAAGCGCGGCAGTTCCAACGGAAGTAGTGTTTCGAGAGCAGCGTCAAATCGCTCGGGGCGCTCTGGCTGGCCGGGGCCGCCATAGTGCCGTTTGCATGCAGTATCGGCAGCAAGAACAATTTCGTGCATTGATGATCCGGAACTCCAGTTCGAGTCTATCGCGGCCGAGTGCCCGCGCTTCTGTAACTGATGAAGGGACCCGTCTGCGTTACTTGGACGTGATGAGGGCGTGGGGCCGCATTCTGCAAGGCCGCTATCCCTCTCTCTCGATCGAGGTCACAAAAGAATGTCCGTTGCGCTGTCCCGGTTGTTATGCGTACGAGCCGGATCACTTGGGCGGCGGCATGGCGCTGCGCGAGTTGAGCGACCGCAAGGGCCAGGCACTGATCGACGGCGTTCTCGAAGTCGTCGACGACCTCAAGCCGTTGCATCTATCGCTGGTCGGCGGTGATCCCATGGTCCGCTATCGCGAGATGGAGACATTGGTGCCGTTGCTGCTGGAGCGCGGTATACACGTACAACTCGTCACCAGCGCCTTCCGCCCGCTGCCTGCCGCCTGGGCGGAACTACCGCGTCTGAACGTGGTGGTTTCGATCGACGGCTTGCAACCCGATCACGACGTCCGCCGCAAGCCTGCCACGTACGATCGCATTCTGCGCAACATCGCCGGACAGCACATCACTGTGCATTGCACGATTACATCGCAGATGATGCAGCGCGAGGGGTACCTCGGCGAGTTCATGGAATTCTGGACGCGCCCGGAAGTGAAGAAGGTCTGGTTCAGCATTTTCACTCCGCAGAAGGGCGAGCAACTGCGAGAGATTCTGACGCCCGATGAGCGCCGGCGCGCGATCGCCGACATGATCCAACTCCGGAAGCGGTACCCGAAGTTCGACGTGCCGGAGGGTGCTATCCGGCAATTTGCCGAGCCCCCCCACAGCCCGGCCGATTGCATTTTCGCTCTGACCACCGGCATCATATCGGCGGATCTGAAGACGCGGGTTACACCGTGTCAGTTCGGCGGCAACCCGGATTGCTCTTCGTGCGGATGCATTGCCTCCATGACATTGGCAGCGGTCGGAGCGCACAAACTGGGCGGCATTATACCGGTTGGTTCGATCTTCCGGACATCCTTGAAGATCGGCCGTAAGCGCGCCGCCCGCCGCGCCGCTGCTGCCGAGCCCGAACCGGCGTTCCGCGTGCTTTGAGCGCGCACCCGAACCCGAGCGTCAGTGAGCGCACGCACGGGGTAAGATATCCGAAGCGGCGCACCGATGAAGAAGTCGATCGGCGACAACATGATCCCGAAGGGCTGGACCTTCGAACAAGGTCTCGCCCTCATTAAAAAGGCAGGCTTTGAAGGTGTCGAGCTGTGGCTTGGCGCCAATCCCTGGTTCGATGTGCGGACCACCGACGCGCAGGTCCGCGAATTGCGCCGCAAAGTCGAAGACGCCGGGCTCACCGTTTCAAACGTCTCCAATACCCTCGACTGGCACGAGCCTATCTCGGCGCGCGATCCCGCCATTCGCGACAAAGCGGCGCGCCACATCGTGCGTCAAATTGAGACCGCGCGCATCCTGGGCACGGACGCCATCCTCGTGGTCGCGGGCCTTGTCACGGAAGAAACACCGTACAACGAGGTGTACCGCCGCACCGTCGACAACATGCGCCGCCTCGCCGAACCAGCTTCGCAGGCGCGCGTGCGCATCGGATGTGAGAACTGCTGCTCCGAGCAGCGCTTCCTCATCACACCGCGCGAGTTTCAGACTTTTCTCGGCGAGGTCGGCAGCCCCTGGGTCGGCTTGCACATGGACGTCGGCAATATCCACGACACCGGTTTCCCGGAACAGTGGATCGAAATCAACGGCCCACGCATCACGCGCGTCCACGTCAAAGATGTTCTGCGCCATCGCGGCCGCTGCGGCGATCAGAGCGTCTACACAAACCTGTTTCTCGGGGACAACAACTGGCCCGCGATTCGCACCGCACTCGACAAAGTTCAGTACGACGGCTGGATCATCGCGGAAATGGAAGCCCGCTACCGCTACGCGCCCGATCAGCAATTCTATGACACCGCCGCCGCGATGGACCGCTTCATAAAAGGACGCCTCTGATGCAGGTATCCCGGCGTGGCTTCGTTTTTTCGGCCGCGGCCGCGCCGTTCCTCCGCATTCCGCGCATACGCATCTTCACGGAACTCGAAGAATCCCGTCTCGCCTTCGCCCAGCTGGGTATGGCCCGCAACTTCTTTCTTGCCGCTGGCGAAGCTGGGAGCGCAGCTTTGCTGCGGAGTATCAAACTGCCTCAAAATCCACGCAGCCCGCGCAGGTTCCGAAGTGGGGCAGGCAGTCTTGCTGCCTGCCCTCGTCCGCAAGCGAGCGATCTGCCACTGTGCGGACGGCGTAAGCGCGTTTGTGTTGCAGCTCCGCAGCGCGGTGGGGCAGGCGTCCACGCCTGGTGCGGGTCTCCAGACCCGCTCTGGGCCGCATCTGCCGCCCTCGTCGAAACCGGCCCCCGATCCACCGCCTGGCTCGCCGCTCAAGGCATCCACGTAGACGACC
>JAICMB010000805.1 GCA_025929455.1 Bryobacteraceae bacterium
GTGAAATGGATTCTGCAACAACTTTTCGATAAAGCCGGCGTCCGCACGCGCAGCCAGCTAGTCCGCTTCGGTCTTGAACTTCCGCGGCATCGATGAAAATCCTTTCCTAACAGATGCCAGTAGTGGGACCAGTCGCCGATGGCGGCGTTCGCCTGTGGAACGATCTGGCGCACAACAATGGTGGGAACTGCCGGCGGGTGCGGCGCCGCGTCAGGACTTCGCAGCCGTCTTGACGATCACTAGTTCGAGATCGGCGTAGCAACGCACCGCGTCGAGGAAGCGGCTCCAGTTGAGCGGCTTCAGGATGTAGCTGTTGGGCGGAAGATCGTACGTCTTCAAAAGCATCTGACGCTCAATCGGCGAGGCCGTCAACACGATCACCGGTATGTCGCGCAGATCGGGGTCGCTTTTCAATTCGGCGAGCACTTCCCCGCCGCTCTTCTTAGGAAGATTTAGATCCAGCAGAATCAGGTCGGGCCGTTCCGCATCCGCGTACTTGCCCTGCCGCCGCAAATACGTCAGCCCCGCCTCGCCATCCGTCACGACATTGGTGGTGTTCTGGATCCGGGCTTCTTTGAGCGCTTCCCGGGCCCACCGCACGTCCGCCGGATTGTCCTCGACCATCAGGATCTCGATTGGCCGGCTCATTACCGCCGTCATTTCTAACCCCCTCTACGAATGTCCCGCGGCCCGACCTGTGCAACCGGAATTGTTCAAAACGGTTCTACGTGAGTCTGTTGGTCCCCGAGTCCGCGCGGCACTCGTCCTGTAACTTTCGACGGGCGGGATGTCGTACGGGTTTCTAACCCCGGTCTAACGTCAGTGCGGCACCAGCACTGTACGACTAGCGAGCGATCGCGTACGTGGATCGTCCCACGAAAAATTATAGCGATTCTATCGCAGACGCGGTAAGGAAAATCGTGGCGGCAAGCGCTTTTTGCGACGGCGCGGCATCTAGCCCTGCTCCACTTGGCAATGCGTGGGCGTGACGTAGTCCATCGAGTCCTAATGAACTGGAAACCCGGGAAGGTGGCTGGCGCCGCCGGTATTGCGTCGTAAGAATAGTCGCGCCCAGGTCATGGGACGGCTGCTGTAACTGCGCATGAAGAGGCGCCGCGCCAAGTTTGAGCACGGCCAGCGAGGAACAAAGGCGTTCCGTCCTTGCGCACGTGCCCGAGTATGTCAGGAACGGCCCTCATCCGCTCATTTCGCCTGCTCTGTTCACAACGTTCGTCACGAGCGTATCCGCCGCCACCGGGAGGTGCACGCGGCGAACCCCCGCTCACCCGTTAGAATTTCAATAAGGCCTTCAATGCGGAAATTGTGGTTTTATTCCGGCCTGGCAGTGCTGCCGTTGCTGCTGGCGGTGCTGGTATGGCAGGGTTCCTTCACGTTCGGTGCGTTCGCGCCGTCGAGCGTGGACCAGACCTATCTGTTCTGGGCCGTCTCCACCGTCATCTTCATTCTGACCGTGATGCTCGGCTTCATGCTGTTTCGCACGGCCGTGAAGCTGTACATCGAACGTGCCGGCAACCGACCCGGGTCGCACATTAAAAGCAAGCTGATGGCAGGCGCGCTCGGCCTCACCATTCTGCCGGTCTTTTTCCTGGTGCTGTTCAGCGTATATGTGCTGAACTACAACCTCGCGAAGTGGTTCAGCCGTCCGGCGGAGAATATTCAGGCCGGGCTCGTTGATGTCGCGCGCGGGCTCGA
>JAICMB010000738.1 GCA_025929455.1 Bryobacteraceae bacterium
CGGATGGGGCGCGCATCCAGGGTGTGTGCGATCTCGAAGGGCTTCGCAATCGCATCGCGCAGTTTCCGATTCCGGAGGACCTGACCGGCAAGCGCGTGCTCGATATCGGCACCTGGGACGGGTGGTTCGCCTTCGAGATGGAGCGGCGCGGAGCGGACGTCGTCGCGGTCGACAACTGGGACAATCCGCGCTTTCACGAGATGCATGCGCGGCTGTGCTCGCGCGTGGAGTACCGGCTGTTCGACATGTACGAGCTCACGCCGGAGCGCGTGGGGCGCTTCGACATCGTGCTGTTCATGGGCGTGCTGTACCACTTGAAGCATCCGCTGCTGGCGCTGGAGCGGGTATGCGCACTGACAACAGACATGGCGGCGGTGGACTCGTTCATTCTGCGCGAAGAGCATCTGCCGGGTGCGAACGTCGAGCATCGTCCGGTGATGGAGTTTTATGAAGCGGGCGAGTTCGGCGGCCAGACCGACAACTGGGTAGGGCCGAGCTTGCCGTGTTTACTGGCGCTATGCCGGACGGCCGGGTTCGCGCGCGTGGAGTTGCAGAGCGTCATCCAGCACAGCGCGTGCGTTGCGTGCTACCGGCGGTGGCCGGCGCCGCGTCCGCGTGCGCGGAAACCGCCGGAGTTGATCGACGCGTCACATAACGGAAACGGCGGAATCAATTTCATGAGCGCGCGCGATGAGTATGTGTCGATCTGGTTTGATTGCGAAGCCGGCAATGTGGGGCTCGACGACGTGATGCCCGAAGTGGGCGGGTACGGGGTGCGGCCGATCCATGCGGAGCGCGTGGGCGAAGGGCGCTGGCAGGCCAATTTCAAGCTGCCGCCGGGGTTGGAGGCGGGGTGGCATGAGGTGCGGGTGCGGCTTGCCGATACGCAGCGAAGCAATGCGAAGCGGGTGGCGGTGGACGTCCCGCTGCGGTGCGAGATTCTCGCGCTCACAGGCGTCGCCGATGGAACCACGTGGGAGAAGAACGTGCTCGATCTGGGCAAGGGCAACTCACTGTCGCTCTGGATCGCGGGATTGCCGGACACCGCGGACCGAAACAACGTGCGGGTGTATCTGGATGGGCGGCGATTGGAAGTGGAGTACATTGAAGCGGCGCAGGGCGAAAGGCCGCGGCAGGTGAACGTGCGTGTGCCGGGCGAAGTGGGGCGCGGGACGGCCGCGCTGGCGGTGGCGTTCGGCGATGCGCGTAGTGAGGCGGTGCAGATCGAACTGCGGTGAGCGGACGAAGCGCAGCCTGCGAAGGACTGGCCGCGCCACGGCGCGGGCCAACTCCCGTTCCGCCGGTCCTCCCCGACAACGTGTTCCGCCTGAATCACAACATCGTTCCGGCGCGATTGTTGCGGTATAGAAACGTGTGGAAAATCGTTACGGTCCCGTCTTCAGGTCTCTCCAATCCACCTCAAATTTCGCCGGATTGTCCCGATTCAATGCCGCGCGCAGCTCGCGAGCGCGTTGTTCGAGCCTCCGCGCTTCTTCTTTTCTGTGCAGCTTGCGCATCGCCGCCGCGTAATGGGCAAGCACAAGGGCCACGGTCGGATGCATGGGCCCGAGCGCTTGCTCGGCGATTGTGAGCGACCGCCGGTAGAGGGGTTCAGCCTTCGCATATTCGCCGTGAGCACAGTAGCTCCGTGCCAGGTTGTGGAGCATTATGGCGACCGCGGGATGTTCCGGCCCGACCGCCTTTTCCTGAATGGCGATGGCGCGCAGGTATAGAGGTTCCGCCTCTTTGTATTGATGCCGTGCGGCTTTGACGGCTGCGAGAGCGTTTAATGTGGCGGATACGCCTGGATGGTCCGGTCCCAAGGACGATTCAAAGGCGCTCAATGCCTCGCTCATCAGCAGTTCCGCGTCTTCGAGCCGCCCTTCGGTGTAGAAAGTTGATGCGACGGAAAGCTTCGCCTCTGCTGTCTGCGGATTCGTTTCTCCCAGCGTCCGCTCGAAAACAGGAATTGCTCTTGCTGCAAGCTCTTGCGCCTTGCCGTACTGCCTTTCAGTGCGATAGAGTTCGGCGAGCCTGACGCGGCTCTTGGCGGTTTCCGGATGATCAGCCCCCAACGCCTTTTCCCGAATGGAAAGGGCTTGGAGATAAACCTCCTCTGCCTCGGAATAGTTACCC
>JAICMB010000855.1 GCA_025929455.1 Bryobacteraceae bacterium
CGGATGGGGCGATAAGATCGCTCCACGCATCGGTGGCGCTTACGACGTGCTGCACAACGGCAAGCTGAAGGTTTACGCGAGCTACGGCAAGTTTTACGACATCATGAAGATGGGGCTGGCGCGCGGCTCCTTCGGCAGCGATTACTGGCACAACTGTGTGTACGCGATGGACGACGCGGACTACACCAAGATCACTCCGACGCTCAATTCGGGCGGCGGTTGCCCGGCCTCCGGCCCGGCTCCCGGAGTGAGTGTGGGACGCTTCATCGAGAACGTGGATTTCCGCGCGACCAAGGCGGACCCGCGCGATCCGGCCATCTCCCCAACCATGAAGCCCATGCTGCAGCATGAGTTCGTGACCGGCGCCGAATGGGCCATCAACAATAATCTGACCTTTATAACCCGGTACTCCCGCAAGCGCCTGGACCGCACCATCGAAGACATGGCGATCACGGACAACCTGGGCTTCTACATCGGCAACCCCGGCACCAACTTCGCCGACTTCCTACATCGCCCCGTGTCCATCCCGTGTTCCGGGACTGGTTGTACGCCGGACGCCGCGGGCAACTACCTGACCAGCGTCCCGTTCTGCGCCGAATGTCCGGGCCCTGTACCGGCCATCCGCCGCTACGACGGCGTGGAGTTCAGCGTCTCCAAGCGTTCCACCGGCAGATGGTTTGGGAACGTCTCCTACACCTACAGCCGGCTGACCGGTAACTACGCCGGGCTGACCAATACGGACCCGACCGATGGCGGCGGGGGACGTCACGCTCCCAACAACGGCCGCGCGTTCGATATTCAGAGCATGCTGTACGACCCGAGCGGCAAAGTTGACGATGGCCCGCTTTCGACCGACCGTCCGAATACGGCCAAGGCGTTCGCCTACTATCGTCTGCGCTGGAAGGGGATGGAGACGGATCTCGGCGTTACGCAATCGGCATTCCAGGGGACGCCGATCAGTTCCTGCCTGCCGGTGGTCGGCACTTCTTCCGCCTGCCAGTGGGCGGAAGGCCGCGGCAATTTCGTGCAGCTCAGCCGCGCTCCCAACGGCGATATCGTGAAGGGCAACGTGATCAACGATGCTCGCAGCGATCCGTTTGTGCAAACCGATCTCTCCTTCCATCATCAGATCAGCGTGCATGAAGGGCAGCGGATCGATCTGGAAGCCAACTTCAGCAACCTGTTCAATCAGCGCGCGTCGACGATCTATTACGAGTTCGTGATCCCGACGGGCTCGATTAATCCCAGCCGCCCTTCCCGTTTCCCCGGCGACCCGCAAGTGGATTGGGGCAAGGTGATGACCGGCTACAACTACATCGACGCCTTGAACGGAACCGGCGCTTTCGGCAACGGCGTGCAGCCTAAACTGACGCTGGCCAGCCGTTATGGAATGCCGATGGGCTTCCAGACCGCTCGCAGTATCCGTCTCGCGCTGCGCTTCAGCTTCTAGTTCGCGAAGCCAACCATAACCACCACTCGGGGACCGGGAAACCGGTCCCCATC
>JAICMB010000061.1 GCA_025929455.1 Bryobacteraceae bacterium
GAAGCGGTGCCCGTGGAGGCAATGAGTGGCGAAGGTTTTAATGGACGGCCGGGAATACGAGATGAACCCGGCGCAGAACCTTCTCCATGCATGTCTCTCGCTGGGGTTCGATCTGCCGTACTTTTGCTGGCATCCCGCGATGGGGTCCGTAGGCGCATGCCGGCAGTGTGCGGTCAAGCAATTCAAGAACGCGCAAGACAAGCAGGGCAAAATCGTCATGGCGTGCATGACACCGGTATCGGAGGGCGCGCTCATTTCCATCCGCGATCCGGAGGCGGTCAAGTTTCGCGCCGCCGTGATCGAGGGACTGATGCTCAATCATCCGCACGACTGCCCCGTGTGTGACGAGGGCGGCGAGTGCCATTTGCAGGACATGACCGTGATGACGGGGCATGACTACCGCCGGTATCGCTTCAATAAGCGCACCTTCCGCAATCAGGACCTCGGCCCGCTCGTAAATCACGAGATGAACCGCTGTATCCAGTGCTACCGTTGCGAGCGCTTCTATCGCGAGTACGCCGGAGGGCGCGATTTTCATTCCTTTGTGCTGCGCGACCTTGTGTTTTTCGGGCGCCACGAAGACGGCACGCTGGAGAGCGAATTCGCCGGCAACCTTGTAGAAGTGTGCCCCACGGGTGTGTTCACGGACAAAACGCTGAAGCACCATTACACGCGCAAATGGGATTTGCGCATGGCGCCTTCCGTCTGCGTGCACTGTAGCGTGGGGTGCAACATTTCCGCCGGCGAGCGCTACGGCATGCTGCGGCGCGTCGTCAACCGCTACAACGGCGAGGTGAACGGGTATTTCCTGTGTGACCGCGGCCGATACGGCTATGAATTTGTAAACAGCGACCGGCGTATCCGCAGGGCAAGTATGCAGGGACGCGAGATCACGCCGGACGAAGCGAGAGCACAACTGACCGCAATGGCCGCGGCAGGCGCTATCGGAATCGGTTCTCCGCGGGCTTCGCTTGAATCGAATGTCGCGCTTCGCGAACTCGTGGGACCGGAGCAATTCTTCGCAGGAATGCCGGACAGTCAACTGAAATTGGCGAGATTGATCATCGATACGCTGCGTACGTCCCCCGCGCGCTCCCCGTCCTTGCGCGATATCGAGCATTCCGACGCGGTGCTGGTGCTCGGCGAGGATCTGATCAATGTCGCTCCGATGATGGGGCTGTCGGTGCGGCAATCCACGCGCCAGCAGCCGTTCAAGACAGCGGAAAAGTTGAACATTCCGCTGTGGATGGATCACGCGGTCCGCACCGCCGTGCAGGACGAGAAAGGGCCGCTGTTCATCGCGACCGTGAACGTGACGAAGCTCGACGATGCCGCGGTCGAAACTTATCGCGCCGCGCCCGACGATATTGCGCGGTTAGGATTCGCGGTCGCCCATGCAATTGACGAGACCGCGCCCGCAGTTCCGGACCTGACGGATGACAGTGCGGCTCGCGCGGCGCGTATCGCTGAAGCGCTGGTCGCGGCAGAGCGGCCGCTGGTGATCGCGGGGCCGAGTTGCGGCAGTGAAGCTATCGTTCATGCAGCCGCGAACATTGCGCGGGCTCTGCATTCAAAAACGCAGCGCTTGCCGGGCCTCGCTTACACCATGCCCGAATGCAATGCGTTCGGCCTCGCGCTACTGACGGACCGGTCGCTCGATGCGGCATTCGATTACGTCCACAATCGCGACGTGACTGGCATTATCGTCCTGGAAAACGACCTCTATCGAGCCGCGGCGCCCGATACCATCGACCAGTTGCTTTCAGGCCGGCGAGTCGCCGTGCTCGATCATGTCCTCACCCCGACGGCGCAGCGTGCAGATGTCGTCGTGCCCGCAGCGACATATGCGGAGTCGGACGGGACGCTCATTAACTATGAGGGCCGCGCGCAGCGGTTCTATCAAGTATTCGTGCCGGACGGCGACATTCTCGAGAGTTGGCGCTGGCTGGCTCCAGACGCCTGGGCCAACCTGGACGATGCGGTCGGCGCGGCGGCGGCCGCGGAACCGCTTCTCAGTGCTGTGGCCAGTGTTTCCCCGCCATCTGAGTTTCGGATCGCGGGATCCAAAATTCCGCGCGCACCGCATCGCTACAGTGGACGAACGGCCATCCTCGCGAACATCGACGTGAGCGAACCGAAGCCGCCGCAGGATCCCGATACGCCGCTTTCCTTCACGATGGAGGGTAGTCCGCGACAGCCGCCGTCCCCGCTGATCCCGTTCTTCTGGTCGCCGGGATGGAACTCCATTCAAGCTACGAACAAATACCAGAGCGAGATTGCCGGCGCACTGCGTGGCGGCGACCCCGGCGTGCGGCTGATCGAACCTGCGCCGGAGCCGGAGGGTTCCTATAACACGGAGATTCCGGCCGCGTTTGTACCGCTCCAAGGCGAGTGGCTGCTGCTGCAGTTGCCGCACGCGTTCGGATCAGAGGAGTTGAGTTTGCTGGCGCCGGGCATCGCGCAATTAACTCCGGCTCCCTATATCGCTCTGAACGACGCCGATTTGCCGGCTGCGGGTTTGCGTCCGGGCGAGGAAGTGTTGGTGGCCGGAGTTCGTCTGCACATCAAAGTCGCGAGAGAAATGCCACGGGGCGTTGCGGGTTTATTCGGCGCCGTCCTGGGACTTCCAGCCTGGAGCCGGATCGAGAGGATACAATGACCAGCCCGTATCCGATCGCGAGCGTGGTCGGCATCATCATCGTCGCGCTTACGATTGCGGGCGGCCTGGTCTGGTACGAACGGCGCCTGCTCGCGCTATGGCAGGACCGCTACGGTCCCAACCGCGTCGGCCCCTTCGGTTTACTGCAGGTCGCGGCTGACGGTATCAAGATGTTCTTCAAAGAAGATTGGATCCCGCCGTTTGCCGATAAGGCCGTGTTCGTTTTGGCGCCGGCCATCATCATGGTCACGGTGCTGCTCTCGTTTGCAGTAATTGCGATCGCTCCCGGCATTATCGTTGTGGATTCCGATATCGCGCTGCTGTTCTTCCTGGCGATGTCGTCGCTGGGAGTATACGGTGTCGTGCTCGCCGGTTGGTCCTCCGATGACAAGTACTCTCTCCTCGGGGCGATGCGGGCGGCAGCTCAGATGCTCAGCTACGAAGTGTTCATGGGTCTGTCCCTGATGGGCGTGGTGATGCTCGCCGGATCATTCAGCCTGTCGCGAATTGTGGAAGCGCAAGCAGGGCTGTGGTTTATTGTGCCTCAGTTCCTCGGCTTTGTATTGTTCCTGATCGCGGGAATCGCCGAAACCCGGCGACTGCCGTTCGATCTTCCGGAAGCCGAGAGCGAACTCGTCGCCGGCTTTCATTCTGAATACTCGGGAATGAAATTCGGCATGTTTTTCGTAGGCGAGTATTTAGGGATCACGCTGATCGCATCCATGACAACGGTGCTCTTTCTGGGCGGCTGGCGCGGGCCGCTGTTGCCCCCGATCGTATGGTTCCTGATCAAGGTGTTCGCCATCATTTCATTCTTCATCCTGCTGCGGGCCGCACTGCCGCGGCCGCGCTTCGATCAACTGATGGCACTCGGCTGGAAAGTTATGCTTCCGCTCGCTCTGGCAAACCTGATTGTCACCGGCGCGGTAGTGCTCGCGAGGAACTCATGATCAGCATTTTGAAATCGCTCTGGCTGGTGTTTCTGCACGCCTTCCACCGCCGCGTCACAGTGCAGTATCCGGAGAAGAAAGCGTACCTGGCGCCACGCTACCGCGGCCGGATCATTTTGTCGCGCGATCCCGACGGCGGCGAGCGCTGTGTGGCCTGTTATCTGTGCGCCATCGCATGTCCCGTAGACTGCATCGCGCTGCAGGCCACCGAGGACGAACACGGCCGCAGGTACCCCGAGTTCTTTCGCATCAACTTCTCGCGCTGTATTTTTTGCGGCTTCTGCGAGGAGGCCTGCCCGACGTATGCCATTCAACTGACACCCGACTTCGAGATGTCCGAATACAAGCGCCAGAACATGGTCTACGAAAAAGAAGACCTGCTGATCAGCGGACCCGGCAAGTATCCCGATTATAATTTCTGGCGAGTTGCGGGTGTCCGGATTGGGGGAAAGGAGAAAGGTGAGGCCGAACGCGAAGCCGCTCCGACGGACATCCGCCGCCTTCTGCCCTGAGTCTGGTTATGCACACGGCATTCTACATCGCAGCCGTGATCGCGGTACTTACGACGTTGCTCACCATCACGCGGCGCAACGCCGTGCATGCGCTCCTCTACCTTATCCTGTCGCTTCTAGCGGTAGCGGTAGTTTTCTATATGATTGGCGCACCATTCATAGCGGCGCTCGAGGTCATCATATATGCCGGCGCGATCATGGTCCTTTTCATATTTGTGGTCATGATGCTGAATCTCGGCAAAGAAGCCGCGAAGGAGGAAGCGCACTGGCTTACGCCTGGCATATGGATCGGCCCAGTCATCATTTCCGCGGTTCTCATCGGCGAGCTGGCGTTCATCGCTTCGCATGGCGGCGGCGCCGCAGGCACCCCGATCGGACCGCGTGAAACGGGCATTGCGCTTTTCGGACCTTATCTGATCGGCGTGGAACTGGCTTCGTTTTTGCTAATGGCAGGATTGGTCGGAGCCTATCATCTTGGTGTTCGCACCCCGGAGAGAAGGGAGGCAGCAACTGGAACCAATATCCATGAACGAACTGCTGTCGCTGGCGGCAGTACTGTTCGCGTTGGGACTGGCAGGTCTTCTGGCGCGCCGTAACGTCTTGTTTATCCTGATGTCGCTCGAAGTTATGCTGAATGCCGCCGGCCTAGCCTTCGTGGCGGCAGGCCAGCGCTGGCACCAGGCCGACGGGCAAGTAGTGTTCCTGTTCATATTGGCGATGGCCGCGGCAGAAGTGTCGATAGGCCTCGCCCTGGTGCTACGGCTCTATCATCAAAACCACTCGCTTGACGCGGACGCCGCCAGCCGCATGCGGGGCTGAGATGCTGAACGCACTTTGGTTAATACCCGCTATCCCGTTCGCCAGCGCGGCGCTGCTGGCGATCTTGGGCCCGCGGTTCTCTAATCGGGCCGTTGCCCTGGTCGGTT
This sequence comes from Bryobacteraceae bacterium, assembly GCA_025929455.1. The sequence goes on from JAICMB010000061.1 coordinate 5,048, forward strand.
GCGGAGCGGTGCTGGCATCAGCCGTGCTAGCAGTGCTCATCCTTGTCAATTTTGGCTCGTCACCGCCGGCGGGCGGCGCGTATACACAGGTCCTATGGACGTGGATTGACGTCGACGGTTTTACGCCGCGCATCGCGCTGTACCTGGACGCGCTCTCCGCGATCATGGTGGCAGTCGTTGCCTTTGTCAGCTTTCTGATTCACTGGTACTCCGCCGAATTCATGAGCGACGACGACGGCTACAGCCGCTTTTTCGCATACATGAATCTCTTCGTCGCGTCGATGATCACGCTCCTGCTTGGCGACAACCTGCTGCTGCTTTATCTCGGATGGGAAGGCGTCGGGCTGTGCAGTTATCTGTTGATCGGCTTCTGGTACCGGGACCCCGTGAACGGCCGCGCCGCGCGGAAGGCCTTCATTGTTACGCGTGTCGGCGATACGGCCATGGTGATCGGTTTGTTTTTGCTGTTCTACAGCCTCGGGACGCTCGATATCCAGCAACTCATGGCGCGAGCGTCCACGTCCTGGGCGGGTCATCCAGCAATGGCGACCGCGGCCGCCCTGTTGCTGCTAGGCGGTGCGGTGGGCAAGTCGGCTCAACTTCCGCTGCAAACCTGGTTGCCGGATGCGATGGCCGGGCCGACGCCGACCAGCGCGCTCATTCACGCCGCCACCATGGTTACGGCGGGCGTGTATCTAATCGCTCGTACACACACTCTCTATTCGCTTTCGCCCGCGGGCCAGACCGCCGTCGCGATTGTGGGCGCAGCGACGCTGTTGTTTGCGGGATTCAGCGCGCTCACACAGTCCGACATTAAGCGCGTGCTTGCATATTCGACAGTGAGTCAGATCGGTTATATGTTTCTTGCGCTGGGAGTGGGCGCATGGACCGCGGCCATCTTCCACTTCATGACACATGCGTTCTTCAAGGCTCTTCTATTCCTGGCGGCCGGTATTGTCATCAACGCACTCCATCACGAGCACAATATCTTCAAAATGGGCGGGCTCCGGCGCGATCTGCCGGTTGCCTTCTGGACATTTCTTGCAGGCGCGTGCGCCCTCGCCGGACTGCCATTCATTACAGCCGGATACTTCAGTAAAGATTTGATCATCTGGGGTGCTCTAAGCGCGGCAAACGGCAGCCCGGGGTTCTTCGTCGCGGCGCTTGTGGGTGTGGTGCTCACGAGCCTTTATACGTTCCGTTTGATTTTTCTCGTCTTTTTCGGAGACACGAAAACTCATGTCAGCCGGTGGCCGGGGTTGGCGATGACCATACCGGTAGTTATTCTGGCCGTATTTTCGATCGGTGCGGGCTATTTCAAGGCCGGCTTCACCGGCTTTCTGCAAACGGCACTGCCACCGACCGTCGAGGCTCACACCACTGGTCTGACGGAGGCGGTCTCGTCGGGACTCGCCGGAGCGGCCTTCGCGATCGGGCTGTTCTTTGCGTGGCTTTTTTTTCAATACCGCCGCGGGTGGGCAGATGCGCTGGGGCGTAGTTCCGCAGGACGCCTGCTGCATGATTTCTGGTTTGCGGACTGGGGCATGGACTGGCTGTACGATCGCCTTTTCGTGCGGCCCGTGATGTGGGCCGCACACGTGAATCGGGATGACGTGGTCGATCTTGTCTATGACGGCGCAGCGTTGCTTACGCGCGCCAGTTATCGTGCGCTCAGCATAACCGAAACCGGGCGAGTGCGCTGGTACGCGGCCGGCATCGCGGCCGGGTCCATCGTTTTCGTGATCATCGTTTTGTTCACATGATTCTGCTCTGGTTGCTCGGCATTCTTATCGTCGCGGGCCTGCTCGCAGCCGTCGCGGCCCGCTGGAGTTCCGCTGCGGCGCGATGGATTTCACTCGCCGCCGTTTCCGCCGATTTCATCATCGGGCTGATCGTCTGGATAGCAAGCGCCGGACGCGTCAGTATCACGGCGCAGGGCGCCTGGCTCGAACAGGTCGATTACGTTTGGACGGCCGAGTTTGGCATTCACTTCCATCTCGCGATGGATGGACTCAGCTTACTGCTGCTCATGCTGACGTTCTTCCTCGGCATCATGTCGGTCTTGTGTTCCTGGCGTGAAATCCAGAGGAGCGTGGGATTTTTTCACCTGAACTTGATGTGGATTCTCGCCGGCATTACCGGTGTGTTTCTAGCCGTCGATCTGTTCCTGTTCTACTTCGCCTGGGAACTCATGCTGGTGCCGATGTATTTTCTCATCGCACTGTGGGGGCATGAGCACCGCATCTACGCCGCGGTGAAGTTCTTCCTCTTCACGCAGTTGAGCGGCCTGTTGATGCTCATCGCCATTCTGGCGCTCTATTTCGCCCACCACGCCGCGACCGGCATCTACACATTTCAGTATGCGGACCTGTTAAGCACGCCGCTAGGACCCGTATCCGCGATGTGGATGATGCTCGGCTTCTTCATCGCGTTCGCGGTAAAGCTGCCGGTCTTTCCGCTGCATACCTGGCTGCCCGACGCGCACACCGAAGCGCCTACGGCCGGCAGCGTGATTCTCGCCGGTCTGCTGCTCAAGACGGGCGCGTACGGCATGCTGCGGTTTGTCGTGCCGCTGTTTCCCGGCGCCGCGCACGATTTCGCGCCCGTGGCTTGGACACTTGGCGTAATCGGCATTGTTTACGGCGCCATCATGGCGTTGGGTCAGAACGACCTCAAGCGTCTCGTCGCATATACGAGTGTGAGTCACCTGGGGTTTGTATTGCTCGGTATTTTCGTGTGGAACAGTCTGGCGCTGCAAGGCGCGGTCATTACGATGATTTGTCACGGCGTCAGCACAGGCGCGTTGTTTATCATCGTCGGCGCGTTGCAGGAACGCATACACACGCGTCGCATGGATCGCATGGGTGGACTATGGGACATCGTCCCGAGACTGAGCGGCAGTGGTCTGTTCTTTGCTCTCGCTTCACTTGGATTGCCCGGTATGGGTGACTTCGTAGGCGAGTTCCTGGTTATGCTGGGGACTTATCGCGTAAGCATCGTCGCGACGGCGATTTCCGCTGTAGGCGTACTCGCGGCCACGTTCTACGCGTTGCAACTGGTGCAGCGCGCATTCCACGGTCCGGAAACGCATGGTTGGCACATTCGCGATCTGGGATGGCGCGAGGGCGCCATCTTAGCGTCAATGATGGCTACACTTTTGTGGCTTGGTATCTACCCCAAACCGGTGCTGGACACATTTGCGCCAGCGCTGGACCACCTGAATCCATACATGGCTGCGCCGATGACGGCGCGGAACAGACATGCGAGCCGCTGACTTCATCGCGATGTTGCCGCTGGAGGTGCTGGCCGGCACAGCGCTGCTGGTGATGCTGGCCACCGCGATCCGGCGGAGCCACACGGCCGCCTTGGTTGTGACGCTTGCCGGGCTCGCGGCAGCGTTCATCTGTCTATGGCCGGCGGCGCACGGTTCGGCCGCGATCATGGGCCTGCTCGTCGCCGACACATATGCCCTGTTCTATCAGGGACTCCTCATTGCCGGGGCATTTGCCGTTGCTGCGCTGGCGCACGGTTATCTCGAACAACACGACGTCCAGTGCGAAGAGTTTTACATGTTGTTGTTGCTGGCAACCCTCGGCGCTTCCGTGCTCGCATCGAGCACGCACTTCGTCTCGTTTTTCCTCGGGTTGGAGTTGCTCAGTGTATCTCTGTACGGCCTGATCGCATATAACGACGCCAAGCGGTTGCCGGTAGAGGCCGGGATCAAGTACTTGATTCTGGCGGCGGAATCCGCGGCCTTTCTTCTCTTTGGAATGGCATTGATCTACGCGGAAACCGGGAGCATGGAATTCGCGACCATTCTGAGGCGTTCGCTCACCGGCGGCGGCGCCGTTTTCCTGTTGTCCGGGCTGGCGCTGATTGTGACGGGCATCGGGTTCAAGCTGGCCGTCGTTCCGTTCCATCTGTGGACACCGGATGTTTATGAAGGTGCTCCGGCGCCGGTCACCGCATTCGTGGCGACCGTGTCCAAGGGGGGCATGTTCGCGCTGCTGGTGCGCTGTTTCCACGATATGGGCGGGGAACGCTATCCCTCCGTCGCCGTCATGTTCGCCATTATCGCGATCGCCTCCATGATTGGCGGCAATGTCCTCGCGTTACTGCAGAATAACGTGAAACGCATCCTGGCCTATTCGTCGATCGCCCACCTCGGGTATCTGCTGGTGGCGTTTCTGGCCGGCGGCACACTCGCAGTCGAGGCAGTCACGTTCTATCTGGTCGCCTATTTCATCATGACGATCGGCGCTTTCGGCGTGATAACGGCGCTCTCCACTTCCGAACGCGATGCCGACCGGATGGAGGATTATCGAGGCCTGTTCTGGCGCCGCCCGGTGCTGGCTGGGATTTTCACCATTATGATGTTTTCGCTCGCGGGTATCCCGCTGACCGCCGGCTTTATCGGCAAGTTCTACGTGGTCGCTGCCGGCGCATCCGTGGGAGTCTGGGCGTTGATCATCATTCTTGTCGTTACAAGTGGTATCGGATTGTTCTACTATTTGCGGATTGTCGTTGCACTCTACAGTGACGAAGAGCAAGCCGCACCAGCGTTTGCGCCAGCGCTATCGACCGGAATGCTTGCCGTGTTATACGTCCTCACCGTGGCATTGTTCTGGCTGGGCATATATCCCGCTTCTATACTCGACACCATTCGAACTGCAGCCGCAGCGATGATATAGGGATCCAGGCACTGCGCCCTTGCGTCAAAACGCAATCGACGCCGCGGATGATGCGCTTCAGCACGGCTAGCCGGAGACGCTGGCGCGTGCGATGACGCAAAAAGGTTTGCGCGAATTACGGAGCCGGTTCGGTGCGTTCCATAGGTTCGGAAGACGGCTGACCAGAACGTGGGCGCCGGTAATCAATATCTAGCCACCTACGTGTAATTTATGCGCTATCTGGAGCAATTGGACCAGGCCGGCCAAGCACACGCAGAGGACACCAGAAATGAAATCGTTCTGACGCTGTCGCTTTCGCCGCTACGCGCCAGCCTGGAAAAAGTGCTGTGGCGCAGGCCAGATCACGGAAGCGCGGCGCCATTCCAGGACGGAGCGTCGCTCGCCGGGAACGATTCTATAGACGCCTCGTCCACCAGATCCGGAGCGTCCGGCGCCGGCCTCCTGCGCCGCTGTCCGCGGATGATGAAGTAGAACACAATCGCAGCTCCGGCCAACAGCCCAACCACTTTCGCGAGCTTTCCCAGTCTCCGCACGTCTGCCCTTTCCCGACGCAGTGCCCATTGACGTGCTACAGCACGTCTTTATACGTGTCTTCGTCGAAGCCAACGACGAGCGTACGGCCCCTCCGGAGCGCCGGTGCACGCAAATTGCCGGTGGGGCCCAGGAGCAGCCGTGCCAGAGTGTCGTCATCGGGCTTTTCGGATTTCAGATTCACGTGAACGACCCGCTTGCCTTTGGCAACATAGATATCATCGACATCACGCGCTAACTTCAGAGCGTCAGTGCGCCGAATTGCCGTCTGCCGTGCGTTCACTTCCACAGCGCTTCGAATATCGTTTTTCGCAAGAAACTCCTGCGTCTTCTTGCAACTGGTTCAGCCCGGCCGGTGATACCGCCAGTCGACGTGTGCCATTGGTCCCTTTCATTCCTATTCTCCGCTGATTCGGAATACAGGGATAAGGACCCACCGTCGCGGGACAATTGGACGGGAGGGCCCATGAATTCGACGTTCGATCTTGTTGTCATCGGGACGGGCGAAGCCGGCGCCACCGCAGCAGCCCGGTGCCGTGGCGCGGGTTGGCGGGTCGCGATTATCGATTCGCTTCCGTATGGCGGAACTTGCGGACTGCGGGGTTGCGATCCGA
>JAICMB010000476.1 GCA_025929455.1 Bryobacteraceae bacterium
ATTGATCCTTCTTTTCGCGGCAGTCGGCCTCGCGCTCGCGGGTCCGGCCGTCGGCGTCGTTCGTATCGACGCCACTCCCGGGCACCCCATCAACTCCTTCGATCCGGACCGCTCACTCGGCAGCTCGATCGATGTACTCTCACGCTACGACATCGACAAGGTATACACGCCCCACATATTGCAGGAGTCGCTCTCGGCCGGCTGGGGTCCGATCACGTATCGCAACAATAGCGAGCTGCGTATGGCCGCGTGGCACTGGACCGAAAACGGCGTCTGGAGCGACGCCGCGCACCAGGCGGGATATTTCACGGGCAGCGCGGAGCTGAAAGAGCCCATCCGCTACATTCTCGAGTACGGTCTGCCGCACCGCGGCTTCTCCACCAGCGGAGACCGCGCCATCACTAGCCCGAACCCCACCTATTGGAAGAGCAACCCATATCTGACCAGCCGCTTCACGGGCGAGAGCGATGCGCTGCATCCGCAATGGGTAGTGCTCGATCTCCGGACGGAGAGGCCGGTTCGCGAGGTGCGCATCGCGTGGAAGGACCCGTACGCGCGCAAATATCGCGTCGAGTACTGGGTCGGCAACGACGCCATGAATTTCGATCGCGGGCCCGAAGGCGAATGGAAGGCGTTTCCGCACGGCGACATAGGCAACGGGCGCGGCGGCGATGTGAAGCTGACCGCCGACAGCCCGGTGACCACGCGTTTTGTGCGGGTATGGATGACGGAGTCGTCGAACACATGTGACGAGCATGGATCGCAAGACGCCCGCAACTGCGTCGGCTACGCCATGGAGCGGCTCGAAACCGATGCCATGGGCAGCGCGGCCACCAAGGATGAACCGGAGTGGCGCACCTCGTCGATCGATCCCTGGCACTCGGCGGCCGACGTGCACGGCGGAGGCAGCGGGCAACACAGCGGGTTCGATCTGTTTTTTACGAGCGGGTTGACGAACAACCTGCCCGCCATGATTCCGGTCACGATGCTGTATGGCACGCCGGACGATTCCGCGGCGCAGATCGCGTACCTGCGCAAGCGCGGATATCCCATCGCCTACATCGAAATGGGCGAGGAGCCGGATGGCAAACACGCGCTGCCGGAGGACTACGGCGCGCTATACGTGCAATGGGCGCGGGCGATTCACAAAGTGGACCCGGCGTTAAAACTGGGCGGGCCCATTTTCGAGGGCGTCAACGACGATATCCGCGTGTGGCCGGATGCGCAAGGGCGCACGTCGTGGATGGGACGGTTCGTGTCGTACCTGAAATCGCACGGAGCGCTGCGCGATCTGGCGTTCGTTTCGTTCGAACATTATCCGTTTCGACGTTGCGACGTGACCTGGAACGACCTGTACCGCGAGCCGCAGTTGATGAAACACATCCTGCAGGTGTGGCGAGCCGATGGCGTGCCGGCGAACGTTCCGCTCATGGTGACGGAGAGTTCGCTCGCTGCCGGCCTGACCGGGCCGATGAGCCAGATATTCGGCGGGCTGTGGCTGGCGGACAGCATCGGGTCGTTCTTCGAGGGCGGCGGCGCGGCATATTATCACTCGCCGATCCAGCCGCAGCCAATGGAGACGACCTGCCAGGGTGCCGCCTCTTGGTCGAACTTTATTGCCGATCGCGAGTACAACATTCGCGGCTACACGGCGTACTATTGGGCCGCGCACATGATCAATATGGAGTGGGCGGCGCACCGCTCGGGCCTGCACGAGATGTATCCGTCGACCGTTGCCGTGCCTGGTGAGCAGGTCACCAGCTACGCCTTGCGCCGGCCTGATGGAAACTGGGCGCTCATGCTGGTGAACCGCGACGCGGCCGGCGCCCACGCCGTGCAAGTACGTTTCGAGGTCAACGGGAAAGCCGAATCCTTCGCCGGTCCCGTCGCGTTTGTGACGTTCGGCGCCGAGCAGTACGGATGGAAAGACGAGGGCCCCGCCAGCATGGCCGACCCGGACGGCCCACCTGCCGGGCGCATTATTGACGCGAATGCCGAGACGATTTACACGCTGCCGGAAGCTTCCATTACGGTCCTGCGAGGCCGCGCGCACTGAATTTTGCAAATGCCAGTGGGACAGCCGGTCTTGCCGGCTGTCCTCGTCCGCTTTGTAAATTGGGCTCGACTTATATCGCTACGATAGAATAACGACACACGTGGAGCGTATCGGGCGGTATCAGATAACGGGTGAATTGGGTAAAGGCGCGATGGGTGTCGTGTACCGCGCGCAAGACCCTGCGATTGGCCGCATAATCGCGATAAAAACGATACGTTTAGCCGACCTCACAGAGGAAAGCGAACGGGAGCGAATGCGCGAGCGGCTTTTCCGCGAAGCACAGAGCGCGGGCATCCTTTCGCATCCGAATATCGTGACGATTTACGACGTCGCCGAGGAAAACGGCATGGCGTATATCTTCATGGAATTCGTGAACGGGCCGACGCTGGAACGGCTGATGCTCGATTCGCGGCTGCCGGATAACGACACGCTGCTGAATTTATTGGCGCAGACGGCTTCGGCGCTCGATTACGCGCATCGCAAGGGCATCGTGCACCGCGATATCAAGCCCGCCAACATCATGGTGCACGACGACGGGCACGCCAAGATCACCGATTTCGGCGTGGCGAAGATACTGTCGCAGCAGATGACCCAAAGCGGCGCCATGATGGGGACGCCGAATTACATGCCGCCGGAGCAGATCCAGGGGCATGCCATCGACGGCCGCGCCGACCAGTTTTCGCTCGCAGTAATCGCGTACGAATTGCTGACCGGCGAGAAACCGTTCGTCGCGGATTATCTGCCGACGCTGCTGTACAAGATCGTCCGCGAAGAGCCCGCACCGCCGCAGCGCGTGAACCCGACACTGAGCTCGAATACGGAAGCGGTATTTCATAAAGCACTGGCGAAGGCGCCGGAAGAGCGCTACGCGGCGTGCGTCGATTTCGTGAGCGCGCTGGCCGCGGCGCTCGCGGCGAAACCGGGATGGAAGGCGTTGCCGCGCGGTGCGAGCGAAAGCTTGCCGACCATCGCCGGCACGCAGGCGCCGAACGGGCATGTTGCCGCCGCGGCCGGCGCGGCTGGAGCGGCAGCGATGCCGCCGCCACCGCCACCTCCGCCGCATTATCCGCACCGCCATGGCGAGGAAGACGAGAAGCAGGCGAGTCCGGTCCTGCGCACGCTGGTGTGGGTGCTGGCGGGGCTGGGCATTGTTGGGCTGGCGCTGCTGGGCGCGCAACATTACATTTTCAATACCAGCGCGAACCAGATCGCAGCGCAGTTGCCGGGCGACGCTCCAGTGAACACGAACCCGCCGCCTGCGCAGAAACCCGCTACCCCGGCGGTCGGCGCGGATCAGACGAAACGCTCGCCCATGCCGCCGGAACCGCCCCCCGCGCCCGCGGAAGAATCTCCGACAGGGCAAGCGCATACGCAGGCGCCCCCGCCGGCCGTGGAGCACCCTCCCGAGCAGAAGACGGGAGGCGAGCGTAGCGTGCAGTTCGTCAGCAGTCCCGCGGGCGCGCAGATCACGGTTGACGGCAACGGCGGTGAAACGTGCAAAGCGCCGTGTTTCCTTTCGCTTGCGCCGGGCCGGCACACGCTGACA
>JAICMB010000180.1 GCA_025929455.1 Bryobacteraceae bacterium
CGACTTTCCGCCGGCGTGTCCGGAGACCTGGGGAGAGAAGACGGACGTCGCCGAAAGCGCCGACTGGTACAACAGCAAATACATCGTCGCGACCGGCAGCAATCTCAACATGACGCGGACTCCGGACGTGCACTACGTCGCCGAGGCGCGCAACAACGGTTCGAAACTCGTCGTGCTGTCGCCCGATTTCAGCGAAGTGGCGCGCTACGCAGATTGGTGGGTGCCGGTGCACTCCGGCATGGACGCGGCGTTCTGGATGGGCGTGAACCACGTCATTTTGAGCGAGTTCCACGTGGCGCGCAGCGTTCCGTATTTCATCGATTATCTGAAACGCTATTCGGACTCGCCGTTTCTGGTCGAAATCGAACAGGACGGCGACACGTACGCGCCGGGACGGTTCCTCAGGTCCAACCGTCTGGCGCGCTACAGCAGTACCGAAAACGGCGATTGGAAATGCGTCGTGTTCGACCGCACGACCGGCGAGCCCCGCATGCCCGGCGGAAGCATCGGTTTCCGATGGCAGAAGCAGAAAGGCCAGTGGAACCTCGATTTGAAGGACCCGCTGGACGGGTCTGAAATCGATCCGGTTCTATCGTTCATTGACGCGCGAGACGCCGAGCTTTCCATCCGCTTCACGGACTTCGGAAACGATCGTACCTACGAACGAGCAGTGCCGGTGAAGTACATCGCGACCGCGACGGGCCGCATCGCCGTCACTACCGCGTACGACCTGCTCATGGCGCAGTTCGGTGTGGCGCGCGGCCTCAGCGGAGAATATCCGAAAAGCTACGACGACGCGGAGATCGCCTATACTCCCGCGTGGCAGGAGAAGTTCACCGGCGTTTCGCGCAACACCGTAATTCAGTTTGCACGCGAGTTCGCGTCCACCGCCGAGAAGACCCACGGCAAATGCACCGTCATCGTCGGCTCCGGCGTGAATCACTGGTATCACGCCAACCTGCACTACCGCGCGTCGATTACCGCGCTGGTCATGTGCGGCTGCTGCGGTGTGAACGGCGGCGGCCTCAACCATTACACGGGGCAGGAGAAGTTGGTGCCCGCGGCTTCCTGGAGCGTGCTGGCGATGGCTACCGACTGGGGCACCGTTCCGCGGCTGCAGAACGGGCCGTCGTATCACTACGTGAACACGGACCAGTGGCGATACGAGGACGGCCCCGTTGATGCGGCGCCGCCCACGGGCCCCTTTGCCCGAAAGCACGTCATGGATTTCCAGGCGGACGCCGTGCGCATGGGGTGGCTGCCCTCGTATCCGCAGTTCGACATGAGCCCGGTGGAGTTAGCGCGCCGCGCCGAGCAGGACGGCATGCGGACTCCCGAAGAGATTACCAACTGGGTAGTCGAGCGCCTGCGGACGCGGCGTTTGCGCTTCGCCGTCGAGGACCCAGACGCGTCCGGCAACTGGCCGCGCGTGTGGATTATCTGGCGCGCCAACGCGATACTTGCGAGCGCGAAAGGGCACGAGTATTTTTTGAAGCACTACCTGGGCACGCACGACAACGCTATCGCGGATGAAAACCCCGACGCCGCGCCTGACGAAGTGGTTTGGCATGAGCGCGCGCCGCAAGGCAAGCTCGATCTGGTTGTCGATCTCAATTTCCGGATGGACACCAGCGCGCTCTATTCGGACATCGTGCTGCCCTCGTGCACCTGGTACGAAAAGAACGATCTGAACACGACGGACCTGCACTCCTACATTCACCCGCTGGGCGCCGCGGTGCCCCCGTGCTGGGAATCCAAAACCGACTGGGACATCTTTCGCACGCTGGCCAAAAAGGTGACCGAGCTCAGCGCCGCGCATTTCCCGGAGCCATTTCGCGACGTGGTTACGACGCCGCTGCTGCACGACACCCCGGACGAGCTAGCGCAACCCGAAGTGAAGAAGTGGTTCGAAGAGGAATGCGACCTGATCCCGGGCAAGACCATGCCGCACATCCGGGTGGTCGAGCGCGATTACGCGAACCTATACAACAAATTCTGTTCCCTGGGGCCGCAGCTTCGCGCCCATGGCGTTGAAGATCGCGGTGTGCACATGCCCGTCGCGGACCTATACGACGAGTTCGGCGCCGCCACCAACGGCTACGAATGGAACGGGCAACGCTATCCGTCGCTCGTAGAACCCGTCGATGCCGCAAACATGGTTCTGTTCTTCGCGCCGGAAACCAACGGCGAAGTGGCGTACCGGGGTTTCCTCTACCGCGAGCAGGAAACCGGCATGAAGATCGCGCAACTGGGCGAAGGGAACCGACGCACCTTTTACGATTTCAAAGCGCTCACGCGGCAACCGCGTCGCATTCTGACCAGCCCCTGCTGGTCCGGAATCCTGAACAACGGGCGGGCATACAGCGCGTATTGCCAGAACGTGGAGCACCTGATCCCGTGGCGGACGCTAACCGGCCGGCAGCACCTCTATCTCGATCACGAAGGCTATCGCGCATTCGGTGAGAGTGTGCCGACGTTTAAGCCGCGCATCAGCGCGGAGGCCTCCATGAATCTGCGCAAGAGCGTGCCCGATGGACCCTGCGTGACTCTGAATTGCCTGACCCCGCACGGCAAGTGGCACATTCACACCACGTATTCGGACGATCTGCGCATGCTCACGCTATCACGCGGCATCGAGCCATTCTGGTTGAACGACAAGGACGCGGAGGCAATCGGCGTTCTCGATAACGACTGGATCGAAGCGTACAACGATAACGGTGTGATCGTTACGCGTGCGGTCGTGAGCGCGAGGATACCGCGCGGCATTGGCCTTTTCTATCACGCGCCCGAGCGCACCGGCTTTCCCAAATCGCCGATGCGCAACCGCCGGCGCGGCGGCGGAACGAATAGCGTGACGAAGCTGCGGCTGAAGCCCGTTCTGATGGTGGGCGGATACGCACAGCATTCCTACCGCTTTAACGATTACGGTCCCGCCGCTTCCGATCGCGACACGTACGTACTCGTTCACAAGATGGCAGGGCCACCGCAATGGCACTGAGGGGAGACGAAGCCGCGTGAATATTCGAGCGCAAGTTTCGATGGTGTTTCACCTGGACAAGTGCATCGGTTGCCATACCTGCAGCCTCGCGTGCAAGAATCTGTGGACCGGCCGGCCCGGCACCGAGTACATGTGGTGGAACAACGTCGAGACCAAACCAGGCACGGGTTATCCGACGCTGTACGAGGACCAGGAAGAATACCACGGAGGTTGGGAACTCCATAACGGCGATCTGCGCCTGAAGCTGAATACGCGCGCGGGTGAGTTGCTCAACCTGAGCTATAACAAACGGCTGCCGTCCATGGACGACTACTACGAGCCGTTCACGTATAACTACGACGATCTGATTAACGCGCCGCTCGGTGACGATCAGCCAGTCGCAACCCCGGTGTCGCAAGTCACCGGGAAAGACATGCACATCGAGGCTGGGCCGAACTGGGACGATGACCTGGGCGGTTCGGGAATCTACGCGGCCAATGACCCGAACCTGAAGGCCATGACGGAAGAAGAACGCCAGGTCATGTTCGAGATGCAACGCGTCGTCTACTTCTATCTGCCGCGCATCTGTAATCATTGTGTGAACCCCAGTTGTGTCGCGGCGTGTCCGGCGGGAGCGATTTACAAGCGCGGCGAGGACGGCATTGTTCTGGTCAGCCAGGAGAAGTGCATGGGCTGGCGCATGTGCGTGTCCGGCTGCCCATACAAAAAGGTTTATTACAACTGGACGACTGGCAAGTCCGAGAAATGCATTCTCTGCTATCCGCGGCTCGAAACACAGCAGGCCCCGGCGTGCATGCACTCCTGCGTGGGACGCATCCGCTATCTCGGCCTTCTGTTATATGACGCGGACCGCATTCACAGCGCCGCGTGCCGCCCGGACTACGAGTTAGTCGACGCGCAGCGCGATTTCATTATGGACCCATTTGACCGTGACGTGATCCGGCTGGCGAAAGAGAACGGTATCGGTGACAAGATGATCGAGGCCGCGCAGAAATCGCCAGTTTATCAGTACGTCAAGGTATGGAAGCTGGCCCTACCGCTGCACCCGGAATTTCGGACCATGCCGATGTTGTTCTACGTGCCGCCGTTGCTGCCCGTGACGGCGTCGATGGAGGACGGCGTCTACGACACCTCGGGCGACTTCTTCAGCCCGATCGAAAAAGCACGCCTGCCGGTTCGATATATGGCGAGCCTGTTCTCAGCGGGTGACGAGCAGAAGATCGTAGAGGTCTATCGCAAGATGATCGCCATGCGTATATACAAGCGCGCGCAGACCGTCGGCGATATTTCCACCGAGAAAGCGGCGCAAACGGTGCGCGACGCCAATAGTACGCCGGAAGAGATCGAGGCGATTTATCACATGACTTCGCTCGCCGGCTTTGACGAACGGTTCGTGATCCCGCCGTTCTCGCGCGAGGCCGCCATCGGCCTGGTTCAGATCACGCAACAGCGCCAGGAAGGCGGCGGCATGGGATTCCTGCGCGAGCCACGCCGAGGCTTGTGAGATGCCGGTGAGCCTGGAAGTTCTCGCGCAACTGCTCGAATATCCGGGACCGCAGTTCGACCGGGCCCGCGCTCTGCCGGAAACCGCTCCCGCGTCCGGCGGTTTCGATGCCTACAGCCGCGCCGCACTCGAAGAAATATACACGCGCACGTTCGATCTCAATGGCGACACGTCACTTTACGTCGGCCATCACCTGTTCGGCGACGACTGGCGGCGCGGGCTCTTTTTGGCGCAGTTGAACCACACGTATAAGGAGACCGGTTTCTCGTGCGGAGCCGAGTTGCCCGATCATCTCTCGCCGCTGCTGCGATTCATTGCCCTCCATGAGTCCGGCGAAGAAACCGAAGAACTGATTCATGATTGTGTCATTCCCGCCGTCACGCATCTGCTGACGTCGCTGCGCGACGACGAGAACCCGTACCGCGCTACGCTCCAGACGCTTTTGCAAACGCTAGGCGGCGATGCGCCCGAAACTGTTTACGAGACGATTCCATGCAAACCGTTCTATACATCGCCTTTCCCTATTTTGCGGTAATCGTCGCGATCGGAGCGAGTCTGTACCGCTACGCTAACGACCGCTTTTCGTATTCCAGTCTTTCGTCGCAACTGCTCGAAAATCGCAAGCTATTCTGGGGCTCCGTGCCGTGGCACTACGGAATTACTCTGATTCTGCTCGCGCACGTCCTCACATGGTTGTTCCCGGGGACCGCGGCAGCGATCTTCCGTGACCCCATACGCCTGCTGGCATTCGAGATGGCGGGCCTGGCGCTCGCGATCTACTGCCTGTTCGGTTTAGTCGTGCTGATCGTCCGGCGCTTGCCGACCGATTCCCGTCCGCGCGCGGTCACGTCCGCGATGGATTGGGTGCTGCTGGCGTTTCTGCTCGTTCAGGTGGCGACCGGCATCGCCGTAGCTCTCTTTAATCGCTGGGGCGCGCAATGGTATCTGAGTACCGCTACGCCATGGCTGTGGTCGCTGGTAAAGTTTCAGCCTGACCCGAGCACCATATCGGCCACTCCGGCACTGATTCAATTCCACGTGCTGCTCGGGTTCTGTATCATTCTGCTGTTCCCGTTCACGAGACTCGTGCATATCTTCACGATTCCGCTCGATTACTTATGGCGGCCATATCAGGTCGTGATCTGGAATCACGATCCGCGGCGGCGCGAAGAGCTGATCGTGCTTCCCTCGCCCTCCATTGGACCGTACCGTCCCGAGCGGCGCGAAGCTCTGGCGCGCGCCAGCATACTGGCGGGAGCGATCGGGGCCGTGATGATCGGTATTCCCAGCGTCGGCTTTTTGCTCGGGTTGAGAAAAGTGCCGTCGGTCTGGCGCGAGGTCGGCAAGGTAGACGATTTCAAAGTCGGCGAAACCGTACAGGTGTCATTTCTCGACCCGTCGCCGGAGCCGTGGGCCGGAGTGACGGCGAAAACGGCGGCGTGGTTGCGGCGTGACACGGATCAAAACTTCATGGCGTTCGCGGTCAACTGCACGCATCTGGGCTGCCCGGTGCGCTGGCTGCCGGACGCGAATCTCTTTATGTGCCCGTGTCACGGCGGTGTTTTCTATGCGAACGGAACCGTCGCCTCCGGGCCTCCCATGCGGCCGCTCGTTACCTATCCGGTCCGCGTGCAAAACGGAGCCGTCGAGATCCTCGCGGGTCCGCTCCCGATCATGAGCTAGTAATGGATCAGAAAGCTTTTGAGAACGCGTGTATTCCACCCTGTGGGGTAAGGTTTCAGCCTGCGGCCGGTCTCTCCGACGTGGGGCAGGCAGTCTCTGCTGCCTGCCCTCGTCCGCCGAAAATGGCACCGCGCCGCCATTCAGCCCGGGTTGACGGTCGGCCACTCCAGACCGGCCTCGTCCGCAGCCGCACAATCCTCCAGGCAGGTTACGCTCGGGCGCGACGTCGCAAACGCATTTTGCTTGGGGCAGACGTCCACGTCTGCGCCGCACCTCCCGCTGGTCAGGAGTTGTCAGGACATTAGCATTAGCAACGGGCGATAGAGATGGTGCGTTACTTCAAACGAGCGTGGCTTTGGTTCGACGACCTCACCGGGTTTTCGCAATCGCTCGGTCCGATGATGTCGCATCCGGTGCCGCCGGCGCGCAGGACGCGCTGGTTCTATGTGTTCGGCAGCGCGACGCTGTTTGTCTTCCTCGTGCAGGTGGTCACCGGCATAGCCCTGGCGAGTGCATACGCGAGCGGTTCCGGACAAGCCTATGACAGTCTGCGCTTCATCACCGATAATCCTGTCGGCAGAGTCATTCGCGGAATACACTACTTCGGCGCA
>JAICMB010000749.1 GCA_025929455.1 Bryobacteraceae bacterium
ACCTCGACCTGTTCGCTCGTATGCGCGGCGGCGAGTTCCCGGACGGCTCGCATACGTTGCGCGCAAAAATCGACATGGCCGCGGCCAATCTGAACCTGCGCGATCCCGTGATGTACCGCATCGTGCACGCGGAGCACCACAGAACGGGCAACAAGTGGTCCATCTATCCGATGTACGATTTCGCCCACGGGCAATCCGATTCCATCGAGCGCATTACTCACTCCATCTGCACGCTGGAGTTCGAAGACCACCGGCCTCTTTATGACTGGTATCTCGACGAGTTAGGAATCTACCACCCGCAACAGATCGAGTTCGACCGTCTCAACCTGACATACACGCTTCTGAGTAAGCGCAAGCTACTTACGCTCGTTCAAAAAGATTTAGTGCGCGGCTGGGACGATCCGCGTATGCCGACCATTTCCGGCATGCGGCGTCGCGGCTACACGCCGGAAGCCATCCGCAATTTCTGCCGCCGCATTGGCGTGTCGAAAACCAACGGCACAACCGAGCTGGGCCTGCTCGAATACTTCGTGCGCGAAGACCTGAACCGCCGCGCGATGCGCGCCATGGGCGTCCTGCATCCGTTGCGCGTGGTCATCGATAACTACCCCGAGGATCAAACGGAGGAAATGCAGGCCGTGAACAATCCGGAAGACGCCGCCGCCGGAACGCGGACGGTCCCGTTTTCGCGCGTGCTGTACATCGAGCAGGACGACTTTCGCGAGAACCCGCCGAAGCAATATTACCGTTTGTCGCCCGGACGCGAGGTCCGGCTCCGCTACGGTTACTTCATCACGTGTACCGGTGTGGTCAAGGATGAAAAAACCGGCGACGTCGTCGAGCTACATTGCACTTACGATCCTGCCACGCGCGGCGGTAACGCTCCCGACGGCCGCAAGGTCAAATCCACTATCCATTGGGTGTCGGCGGCGCACGCCGTGGATGCCGAAGTGCGGCTGTACGAAACATTGTTCACCAAGGAAGACCCCAACGACGTGCCTGAAGGCGGCGACTTTCTCGACAACCTCAACCCCGATTCCATGCAAGTCCTGACGGGCTGCAAGCTCGAGCCCTCAGTCCGCGATTCCACGCCGGGCATTCGGTATCAATTCGAGCGGCTTGGGTATTTCTGCACCGACCCGGACACCTCTCCCGGTCGCCCGGTATTCAACCGTACCGTCGCGCTCCGCGATACTTGGGCCAAGATCGAGAAGAAAGCCGGCGCATGATTATCGCAGGCTTGGGTGGTTTGCGAAACGCACCCGCGTGCGCGGTGCTGCGCGATGGTCAGATCGTCTCCGCGATAGAACAGAACAAAGTGGCTCGCGGCATCACGCCCGGCGCCCTGCCGTTCGACGCCATCAAAATGGCGTTGGAGTTAGCGGACGCCGCGCCGAATGATGTGGACTGCGCCGCTATTGTCCGCCCGTTCGCACCGCCCGCTCAAGTCGAGTTGCGGTCGATATTCCCCCGCGCGCGCCTGATCATGGTGGAGCACCACGCCGCACATGCAGCGTCCGCGTTTTACCCCTCCCCGTTCACGGAAGCAACAGTGCTAACGCTCGACCGCGACGGTGACTTCCGTTCCTGCGCACGCTGGGCTGCCACTGACTCGACCATTCGTCTGCAACAGGACGCCTATTATCCCGACTCACTCGGCGACTTATACGGCCGCGTAACGGAGCTGCTGGGCTTTCGTGCGGGCGCGGACGAGCACAAGGTACAGTGGCTCTCCACCCTCGCGGATGCGGACAAGTTCGAACGGCTGTTTACAGCGATTATCGGCGGCGCTTGGCCATCGTTCGATCGCAGTTACATCGATACCGGACGCACCGGCTCCGGCGGGTTTGGTGCGAAGTTCTACAACGAAGCGGGACTGGAGGACGGCGCACCGGTTCCCTCCGATGTAAAACCGTCCATCGCGGCCGGCCTGCAAGCCGCTATCGAAAAGTCTGTCATCGCTATGGCCGGGGCTGCCGAAAACGTGTGTCTCGCGGGCGGCCTGGCATTCAATGCTCTGCTCGTCAGCGCACTCGAACGCACCCACAACGTGTTTGCGCAGACCGCAGCGGGCAATGCGGG
>JAICMB010000060.1 GCA_025929455.1 Bryobacteraceae bacterium
ATCATGATGCTGGCGATCACCTCGCCCACGCTGCCGCTCTACACAACGGACGAATACGCCGAAACGCTGATCGCGCAGCGCATCTCGATGGTCAACGGCGTCGCGCAGGTGCAGGTGTTCGGAGCGCAGAAATACGCGGTCCGTGTACAGGTCGACCCCGACAAGCTGAACGCCAAGAACATCGGCATCAACGAAGTCGGCGATGCCATCCGCAACTGGAACGTCAATCTGCCGACGGGATCGCTGTTCGGCCCGAAGATGGCCTGGAATGTTCAAGCGTCCGGGCAGTTGATGGACGCCGATCAGTTCGAGCCGCTGGTGGTCGCCTGGCGCAACGGCGCGCCGGTCCGGCTCAACCAGATCGCGCACGTTTGGGACAGCGTCGAAGACGACAAAAACTCCTCCTGGATTTACGGCAAAGAGCATCCGCACGGCATGCGCGCCATCAACCTCGCGATCATGCGGCAGCCGGGCTCCAACACCATCGAGGTCACCGACGAAATCCGCCGCCTGATGCCTTTCTTCCAGGCGCAGGTGCCGCCGTCGGTCCGTCTGGAGATCCGCAGCGACCGCTCCAAAAATATCCGCACGGCATTCAAGGATGTGCAGATCACCATGGGCATCACGCTGGGCCTGGTGGTCGCGGTAATTTACCTGTTCTTGCGTAACGGCTCCGCGACCTTGATCCCCACCATGGCGCTGCCGTTCTCGATTCTGGGCACGTTCTCCATCATGTACGTGCTCAACTACAGCCTCGACAACATGTCGATGATGGCGCTCATCTTGTGTATCGGGTTCGTGGTGGACGATGCCATCGTGATGCTCGAGAACATCGTGCGCCATGTGGAGCACGGCGATACTCCGTTCGAGGCCGCGTTAAAGGGTTCGCGCGAAATCGGGTTCACCATCATCTCGATGACGCTGTCGCTCGCGGCCGTGTTCATCCCGGTGCTGTTCATGGGCGGCATTCTGGGCCGCCTGTTCCGCGAGTTCGCGGTTACGATCTGCACGGCCATTCTGATATCCGGCGTCGTGTCGGTCACGCTCACGCCGATGCTGTGCAGCCGCTTCCTGAAAATCAAGACCTCACGGCCGAGCCTGATTCCGCGCATCTCCGAAGCGGTCTTCAACTGGATGCAGCACGGGTATGAATGGTCCCTGAAGCGGGTGCTGGACCATCGTTTGATCATGGGCGGGGTTTTCGTTATCGTGCTCGTCTCTACCGCGTACCTGTTCCGCGTAGTTCCGAAAGGCTTCATCCCCGAAGTCGACGACGACCGCATGTATGTGACGGTCGAGGCCGCGCAAGGCACCTCGTACTACCAGATGACGAAGTACGCCGAAAAAGTCGCCGACGAGATCGGAGCGGATCCAAACGTCAAAACGTTCATGGTGAGCGTGGGCGGCGGCTGGACAGGCTCGGCCACCGCGCGCATGTTCGCGGAACTCGAGCCGCGCGCCGAGCGCGATCTCAGCGTCACGCAGATCATCGACCGGCTGCGCCCCAAGTTCGCGCACGAACCGGGCTTCCGGGTCTACATGACGCTGCCGCAGAGCATCCGCATCGGCGGACACTCCACCAAGGCCCAGTACGGATTCACGCTGCAGAGCCCGGACACAGCCGAGTTGTACGCCTGGGCGCCGCGCCTTGAAAAAGCCATCGCGAAGCTGCCGGGCATTGCCGACGTGAACACGGACATGCAGATGAAAAGTCCGCGCGTGAATATTCGCGTGGACCGCGACAAGGCCGCGACGTTCGGGCTGAATGTCACGCAGATCGAAGGCGCGCTGTACAACGCCTACGGCCCGAGCTGGGTATCCACGATTTACGCGCCCTCCAATCAGTACCGCGTGCTGCTGGAAGTGGACCCCAAGTATCAGAGCTTCGCCGATTACCTCAAAAAGATCTACTTTAAGCCGACGGGCGGCACAGCGCTGGTGCCGCTGGAATCCGTCGCGACCACCTACGAAGACGCTGGACCGCAGACCATCAACCACTCCGGCCAGCTTCCGTCAGTCACGGTTTCGTTCAACCTCAAGCCGGGCGTAGCGCTCGGTGACGCCGTGGAGGAAATCGACGACACCTCGGCGCGCGTGCTGCCGGCCACCATGACCACAGCGTTCGATGGCACCGCCAAAGCGTTCCAGAGCTCGCTCAAGAATCTGACGCTGCTGCTGATCGTCGCCATCGCGGTGGTCTATATCGTACTCGGCGTTTTGTACGAGAGCTACATCCATCCGCTGACGATTCTGTCCGGTCTGCCGTCGGCCGGATTCGGCGCGCTCCTCACACTGATTCTGTTCGGCGTCGATCTTAACATCTATTCCTTCGTCGGTCTCATGATGCTGGTCGGCATCGTAAAGAAAAATGCCATCATGCAGATCGATTTTGCGCTCGAAGCGGAGCGCCGCGACGGGCTGAGCCCGAAAGCCGCCATTTATAGGGGCTGCCTGATCCGCTTCCGTCCCATCATGATGACCAGCATGGCAGCGCTGCTCGGCGCGCTGCCCATCTCGCTCGGCCTCGGCGCGGGAGGCGAAGCGCGGCGCCCGCTCGGACTTGCGGTCTGCGGCGGGCTGGTGTTCTCGCAGCTCATCACGCTGTATCTGACGCCCGTCGTCTACACCTACATGGCCGCGTTCGTGCGCTCGAAAAAGCAGGCCATGGAACCGCAGATTCTCGAAGCGGCCCTGCCCGGATTAAAGGGTCGCGTGTAAACGCATGAATTTCTCGGAAACATTTATTAAGCGCCCCATCGCCACCAGCCTGCTGATGGCGGCCATCGCGCTGTTCGGTCTCGTGGCGTATCGCGCCCTGGCCGTGAGCGATCTTCCCAACGTCGATTTTCCGACCTTGTTGGTAACGGCGAGCCTGCCCGGAGCGAGCCCCGAGACCATGGCGTCGGCGGTCGCAACGCCGCTCGAAAACCAGTTCTCGATGATCGCGGGTCTGGACTCCATGACGTCCACCAACTCGCTGGGCTCCACGCAGATCACGCTGGAGTTCGACCTGAACCGCAGTCTCGACGGCGCTGCCGTGGACGTGCAAGCGGCCATTACTCAAGCCGCGCGCCTGCTGCCGCAAGGCATGCCCACGCCGCCGACGTTCACGAAAGTGAACCCGGCGGACCAGCCGATCCTGTATCTCGCGATGACTTCGCAGACGATGCCGCTGTACAAGCTCGACGAGTACGCCGAAACGCGCGTTGCGCAGCGCATCTCCATGGTGAGCGGTGTCGCGCAGGTACAGGTGCTCGGCGCGCAGAAATACGCCGTGCACGTGCAGATGGACCCGCACGCGCTCGCGAGCCGCCAGATCGGAATTAACGAAGTGGAGACGGCGCTGCACGGCTGGAACTCCAACCTGCCTACCGGCACCATTATCGGTCCGGAGCGCTCCTTCACATTACAGACCAGCGGGCAACTCATGAGCGCCGCACAATACCGGCCGCTGGTGGTCGCCTATCGCAAGGGCTCTCCGGTGCGGCTCGAAGAACTCGGCAACGTGATCGACAGTGTCGAGGACGACAAGACCGCGTCCTGGTTCTCCACCAAGAAAAGCACGCAGCGTTCGGTGGTACTCGGCATCCAGCGCCAGCCCGGCACCAACACCATCCAAGTCACCGACGGCGTGAAAGCGCTGCTGCCGGTATTCAAAGCGGAGCTGCCGCCGTCCGTCAACATGGACGTCCTTTACGACCGCTCCGATACGATCCGCGAGTCCTATCACGACGTGCAGTTCACCATGGTGCTCACGCTGAGACTGGTCGTCATGGTGATCTTTATATTCCTGCGCAACGTGTCGGCGACCGTCATCCCGAGCATGGCGCTGCCGTTCTCTGTGATCGGCACCTTCGCGGTGATGTATCCGCTGCACTACAGCCTCGACAACCTTTCGATGATGGCGCTCATCCTGAGCATCGGCTTCGTTGTGGACGACGCCATCGTGATGCTCGAGAACATTTTCCGCCACCTCGAAATGGGCGAGCGTCCGCTCGAGGCCGCGCTGAATGGCTCGCGCGAAATCGGGTTCACGATTGTGTCGATGACGCTGTCGCTCGCGGCCGTCTTCATTCCGGTGCTGTTCATGGGCGGCATTCTCGGGCGTCTGTTCCGCGAGTTTTCCGTCACCATTTGCGTCGCGATTCTCATTTCCGGCATCGTGTCCGTGACGCTCACGCCCATGCTGTGCAGCCGCTTCCTGCGCACGCCCGACCATCGCCACGGCGCGCTCTATCGCGCCACGGAGCGCTTCTTCGAATGGATGCTGGGCGTGTACGATCGCACGCTCACGGTGGTGCTGCGGCACCGCGTGGTCACCATGGCAGGATTTGCGGCGGTGCTGATCGCGACCGTATGGATGTTCGCGGCGATCCCGAAGGGCTTTATCCCGGACCAGGACACCGATCAGATGATCGCGATCACCGAAGCCGGACAGGGCACTTCGTACTACCAGATGACGGAGTATCAGCAGGAGATCGCGCACATCATCCAGCAAGACCCCGGTGTGGACGCGCTGATGTCCACCGTCGGCGGCACCTCCGCATCGACGCTCGGCGGTCCCAACTACGGCGAGATCGTCGTGCATCTTAAGCCGCGTTCCCAGCGCAAGGAACTGGTCAACGACATCATCGCCCGCCTGCGTCCCAAACTGGCCGAGGTGCCGGGCATGCGCGTGTATTTGCAGAATCCGCCGACCATCCGCATCGGCGGTCAGGTGAGCAAGAGCCTGTATCAGTATTCGATGCAATCGCCCGACAAGGAAGCGTTATACGCCTCGGCGACCAAGCTTGAAAAGCAAATCGCGGAGCTTCCCAACGTGCAGGATGTCAACAGCGATCTGCAGATCACCAGCCCGCAGATCAGCGTCGATATCGATCGCGACCGCGCCGCGGCTTTGCAGGTGAACGCGAACGACATCGAAAACGCGTTCTACGATGCCTACGGTCCGCGCTGGGTCTCTACCATCTACGCGCCGATTAACGAGTATAAAGTCCTGCTGGAGCTGAAACCCGAGTACCAGCGCGATCCGGCGGCGCTGTCGCTGCTGTATTTCAAATCCGCCAACGGCGCGCTGATCCCGCTCGATACGCTGGCACGCATTAAGGACGACATCGGACCTCAGGCGATCAGCCATTACGGCCAGTTGCCGGCCGTGACGATATCGTTCAACTTGAAACCGGGAGCTTCGCTCGGCGAAGTGGTTTCGCACATTCAGAACCTCGCCGCGGGCACGCTGCCCGAAACCGTCAGCACCACCTTCCAGGGCGCGGCCAAGGCGTTCGAGAATTCACTCACGAACCTCTGGGTGTTGCTGCTGGTCGCGATCGCGGTGGTGTACATCGTGCTCGGCATTCTGTACGAGAGCTACATCCACCCGCTGACGATTTTGTCGGGCTTGCCCTCGGCCGGCTTCGGCGCGCTGGTCACGCTGTACCTGTTCCACATCGACCTGAACATCTACGCGTTCGTCGGCCTGATCATGCTGATCGGCATCGTCGAGAAGAACGCCATCATGCAGATCGACTTCGCTCTCGACGCCGAGCGCCGGCAAGGCATGACGCCCATGGACGCGATCTACCAGGGCTGCCTGATCCGTTTCCGCCCGATCATGATGACAACCATGGCGGCGCTGCTCGGAGCGGTTCCGATCGCGGTCGGTTACGGTGCAGGCGGCGAGGCGCGGCAGCCGCTGGGTCTCGTAGTCGTCGGCGGCCTGCTGTTTTCGCAGTTGGTGACCTTGTATTTGACGCCGGTGTTCTACACGTACATGGCGGGGTTGCAATCGCACCTCAAAGGTCGCAAAGCATCGCCGCTGAAGACTGTCGAGCAAGGCGTGCCGGTATAGGGCAGGCGCAAACCATTGAGACGTGCAGGCGACAGTGCCGGTAAACTGATCGTATGGAGAAGGAAGCCGCCGATTTGCTAGATCAGGCCTTAAAGCTGCCTGCTCCGGCCAGGGCCGCCCTCGCCGACTCGCTCGTCGATACCTTGACGAAGAGATCGATGAGGACGCGGAGGACGCTTGGAAGGAAGAACTCTCCAAGCGGATTCGTGAACTGGACACTGACGCCGTCCGCACGGTGGCGTGGCCAGACGTCCGTGACCGGCTCCGGCGTCATTTACGCGGCTAAATGGCCGGTCTCCCTCCGGTTTCATCCCGCTGCGGTCGAGGACGCTGACGCGGCAGCAGCGTGGTATGCGGAGCGGATCTACGTACCCCGGACCGCTTTGTACGGGAGTTCGAGCAATTAGTCGACGTGATTGTATCTGCTCCTACTCGCTTTCCGCCGATGAATGGTGACCTGCGGCGCGCGATGTTTCGCCGATTTCCGTACTACATCGTATTTCGCACAGTAGATAACGCCGTCGAAGTGATCGCCGTGGCGCACGCGAAGCGGCGACCTGGATTTTGGAGGTATCGAGAGCCGCGCTGAACGCATAAAGCGCCGAGGCAACTGTGCTCGCTCGGCTCGCACCTGCATGTTAGGCTGTCATCAGGTCAATGCCCGAAAACACCTTCGACGTTGTCTCTAAGGTTGAAATGCCCGAAGTGGTCAACGCCGTTCAGCAGGCGCAGAAAGAACTGCTGACGCGCTTCGACCTGAAAAACTCTAAATCCGAGATTCTGCTGAACGAGAAGGATAATAAGATCACGCTCGCCAGCGCGGACGAGTTTAAATTGAAAGCGGTCGCGGACGTGCTCGAGCAGAAACTCGTCAAGCGCAAAGTGCCGCTGAAAAACCTGGAGTTCGGCGCCATTCAGTCCGCGGCCGGCAGCACCGTGCGCCAGGAGATCACGCTACAGCAAGGCATCCCGACCGAAAAAGCGCGCGAGATCGTCAAGGTGATTAAGGAAAGTAAGAAGAAAGTGCAGGCCTCCATTCAGGGCGATACTGTGCGCATCAGCGGCAAAGACCGCGACACCTTGCAGGAGATCATCGCTCTGCTGCGCGGCCGCGACTTCGGCCTCGACTTGCAGTTCACCAACTACCGCTCGAGCTGATGGCGCGCCGCATCGAATCATTGTTCATAGACGGTCCTGCCGGGCGCCTGGAAGCGTTGCTCGAACCGCCGGGGGAAGGCGAGCCGCACGAAGCGGTGCTGGTCTGCCATCCGCATCCCAAACACGGCGGGACCATGCACAACAAAGTGGTCTACCGCATCGCGCGCGGGCTGCGGCACGCCGGAGCGGTGGTGCTGCGTTTCAATTTCCGCGGCGTCAACCTGAGCGAAGGCGAATACGCGCGCGGGGTGGGCGAACTCGAAGACGCGCGCGCGGCCCTGGCCGTTCTGCGCGAGCGGTACCCCGATCTGCCGTGGTCGCTCGCGGGATTTTCATTCGGCTCGCGCATCATACTGCGCCTCGGATGCGAGCCCGACGCGACACCCGCGCGCATGCTCGCCGCGGGCTTCCCCGCGTCATTGAAAGATGCTGCCTCGCTGGGCGGTTGCACGGCGCCGCGGTATTTCATCCAAAGCACCAACGACGAATTCGGCCCGCGCGACGCTATGCAGCGATACTTCGACGCGCTGGCGCAGCCGAAGGAGCTGGTCTGGATTGCCGCCGAGGATCATTTCTTTAAAGGCGCGCTAGACGCCTTCGAAGAGGCGGTTTATAGAGTTGGTACGCTGGCCCTGTAGGCGGGACAGCGGTGCGCATTCTCCTCATCGGCGGCAACGGATTCATCGGTACGCACGTACAGCGCGAGCTGACGCGCGCCGGGCACGAATTCGCTATATTCCACCGGCGGGGCACTCAGTCGCCGGTGCCTGCCTCCATGCATATCTACGGCGACCGCAACGACCTCCCCGCCAGCCGTGCCGCGTTCGAACAATTCGCGCCCGATATCGTCGTCGACTTCATCCTCAGCAGCGGCCGCCAGGCGCAGGCCATGATGGACACTATGCGCGGTATCGCCTCACGCGTGGTTGTGTTGAGCAGTCAGGACGTGTATCGCGCGTGCGGGATCCTGCACGGCACGGAAACCGGCCCGCTGCAAGATCTGCCTATCGATGAAGAGGGCGAGTTGCGCACCAACTGGAATACGTACGGCCCGGAGCTTCTCAAACTGCTGCGCGAGAAATTTCCGTGGCTCGACGAGGAGTATGACAAGATCCCCGTCGAGCGCGCAGTCCTGAACGACCCCGCGCTGCCTGCGACGGTGCTGCGCCTGCCGATGATCTACGGCCCGGGCGATCCCTTGCACCGGCTGTTTCCAATACTCAAACGCGTGGACGATGGCCGCCCGGCGATCCTCATTCAGGAGGATGCCGCGCGCTGGCGTGGGCCGCGCGGCTATGTGGAGAACGTTGCGGCCGCAATCGCGCTCGCGATCGAATCGCCGCGCGCGGTAGGACGTGTTTACAACGTTGCCGAGCCCGACGCCTACACCGAACAGCAATGGACCGCACTGGTAGCCGAAGCGGCCGGCTGGAGCGGGCGTGTCGTTCCCACGACGCAAGAGCGGACGCCCGCGCATCTGTGCCTGCCGTATCGGAATGAGCAGCACTGGGTCATCAATTCGCAACGCATTCGCGACGAACTCGGCTACCGCGAACCGGTACCGTTGGCCGCCGCCCTCGCGCGCACCATCGAATGGGAACGCGCATACCCGCCGGAGATCGATGCCCGCATGTTCGACTACGCCGCCGAGGACGCCGCGCTCGCATGACGGACCGCGATTTCATGGCGCGCGCGATCGCATTGGCTATCGACAACGTGCGCAGCGGGCGCGGGGGCCCGTTCGGCGCAGTCGTCGTTCATGACGGCGCGGTTATAGGTGAGGGCGCGAACTTGGTCACGAGTACGAACGATCCCACCGCTCACGCCGAAATCGTCGCCATCCGTGAAGCCTGCCGGAAGCTCGGCGATTTCCAACTGCACGGCTGCGATATCTACAGCACGTGCGAGCCGTGTCCGATGTGCCTGGGCGCGATCTATTGGGCGCGGCCGGCGCGCGTGTTCTACGCGGGCACGCGTTCCGACGCGCGCGAGATCGGCTTCGACGACGAGTTTATCTACGAGCAGCTTGCGCTGCCGCTCGCGAACCGCGCGCTCGCCATGACACCGCTCATGCGCGAGGAAGCCCTCGATGCGTTTCGCATCTGGCGCGAGGCGCCGGGCAAAGTCGCATATTAGGACGCTTGTTGCAAAGCGGAAATACCGCTTGCTGACGCGCGCGGCTCAGTTACGCGCATATGCGGAGGCGCGCCGGATGTTTCAACAAGCTCTTAGGCATCTTCCGGCGCGAGTTAAGCGATTCGCCCAATTTCAACTTTGACGCCCAGGGGCTATGTTGATAACGGAACCGGAATATGTCTCGCAGCGCGACAGGTCGTCCCCGCAGACGCGGCTTTGTGCTGCTTACGGGCGCACTAGTCTCCATCGGCTTGTTCGCATTTCTCGGTCTGGGCTTCGACGTCGGCTATTTGCAATGGACCCGCCAGCGCATACAGGCCGCTGCCGACGCGGCCGCATTGGGCGCGCAACGCGAGTTAGAGCACGGTTCGAGCAATAGCACGGCTATCCAAGCCGGCAACGACGACGCCGCACTCAACGGATTCACGAACGGCGTAAATAACACGACTGTTACGGTCAACGTGCCGCCCACCTCCGGAAACTATTCCGGCCTGAGCGGCGATGTGGAGGTGCTGGTGTCGCAGCAGGTCCCGGTGTTTTTCCTGCGCCTCGTCGGTCCCGCATCCGCCGCGCTCAGTGCGCGCGCGGTCGCCATCCCGGGCGCGAGCGGATGCATCTACGTGCTCAATCCGACGGCCGCGCAGGCGTTTTATATGAATGGTTCTTATAATGTTACGACCGCGTGCGGCGCACTCGTAAATTCGAACAATTCACAGTCGACATATTTTAACGGTTCCTGGAACTGGACCGGTCCGCTGGCCATGGTCGGAAATTACTATTTCAACGGCGCGTACAACTTCGGTCCTGATTCGCCGCTGACCGGCATCGGGACGATTACGGACCCGCTCTCCTATTTACAACCACCTTCCATTGGCGCGTGTAATTTCACGAACTACAACAAGGGCGGCGCTTACAATGTCACCGTGAACCCCGGCGTGTACTGCGGCGGAATGCGCTTCAGCGGCGCGGGGAATGTCACCTTTAACCCAGGCACTTATATCTTCACCGGATCGACCGGGTTACAAACAAACGGCAGCGTCAATATGTCCGGCTCCGGCGTGACGTTCTATAACACGGGCACCGGTAATGTGAATCTGAGCGGAGCATCGAACGTGAATCTTTCGGCTCCGACCAGCGGTTCGCTCGCGGGCATCCTGTTTTATCAGGACCCGTCCGACACCGCGGCCGCGGTAGTCAACGGCAGTTCGAACGGCAACTTTGTCGGCACGCTTTACTTCCCGAACGCGACACTCAGCTATAACGGCTCCAGCAACAACCAATACACGGTACTGGTCGCCAACATCCTCAAGTTCACCGGGTCCGTGAACGTGAACAACAATTATGCGAGCCTGCCGGGCGGGTCGCCCGTGCACGACCTGGCCACGCTGGCGGAGTGATGCGCGCGTTCATCACAGCAGCACGGTTCTGGCGGCGCGGCGAAGGCTCCGCGTTGATCGAGGCCGCGCTCGCGCTGCCGCTGATGCTGCTGATGCTTGCCGCCGCCATGGACTTCTCGCGCATGTTCTATACCGCTATGGCGGTTTCGAATGCCGCGACCGCAGGCGCGCGCTACGGCGCATCGATGGTGACCCGCAACACCAATTACAGCGGCATGCAGAGCGCCGCCGTCGCCGACTCCGGAATATCCGGATTGAGCGCGACGGCCGCCGCGTTCTGTGCGTGCTCGAGTGCGCCTTCAACGTCAGTGTCCTGCACGTCTTCGTGCGCGAGCGGCACGCTGCGGAAATACATCCGCGTGGACACCAGCAGCACCTTCACGACC
>JAICMB010000182.1 GCA_025929455.1 Bryobacteraceae bacterium
GGCGCGCTGATCGTTATTAGCAAATCGGCGGCGCCGCGCGAGGGCACGGAGGGTTCCGTTGTCGGCCATGTCGGGATCAAGGTCCGCGACCTGCCCGGCGCTGTAGCGAAGGCCGAAGCCGCCGGCCTGCA
Source organism: Bryobacteraceae bacterium (assembly GCA_025929455.1). The sequence goes on from JAICMB010000182.1 coordinate 132, forward strand.
CGTGCACATAACGAGCAACACGCAGCGCATGGTCACCGGCCCCGACGGCGTCCTGGTCGAGTTAACGGCGGACCCATCGCTCGCCACGACCTCGGCGTTCCACCACATCCATTTTTACGTGATGCACGTCAACGAGGTGCGCAACTGGTACGACGACATGTTCGGCGCCGTGCCCGGCCGGCGTGGGCAGTTCAGCGCCGCCGACCTGCCCGGCGTGAACCTGACGTTCGCTCGCAGTGACGTCCCGCTCGCCCCCACTGCCGGCCGCGCGCTCGATCACATCGGCTTCGAGGTCAAGGATATGCAAAGCGACATGCAAAGCCTTTCGCATTATGGCGAAGTCAAAATCGTGCACCCATTCGAGCGACTGCCCGCGCTCGGCATCTCCATCGGCTTCGTGCAGGATCCGTGGGGAACAACGGTCGAGCTTACGGACGGGCTTTACAATCTGAAGTAGTGAAGGTCACCTTCGGGGGCGCGCTCATCGCTTATGTCGCGCTCGGCATCCTCGCTGGACTTACGCTCGATGGGCCGCTTCGGATCGCGGTCTGGCTGTTACTCGTCGCGCTGGCGGTGAAGACCTGGATCGCCGACCTGAAGCGCCGCCAGCCGTAGGAACGCTCGCTTAGCAAGCCCTACAGAGAGCAGCGGCGGGCTGAGCCTCACGGTCTACTCGTCTGTGACACAGCCTTCGCTGGCGGGCTTCACGAGGCGGATGTACTTCGCCAAGGCGCCGCGGCTTGCTTTGAACGGCGGCATGGTCCATTCCTGACGGCGGCGGTCCAACTCGTTATCGGCGATGTCCATGTCAATACGGTTGCGCTCGGCGTCGATGGTGATGCGGTCGCCGGTTCGTACCAGGGCGATCGGTCCGCCCTCCTGCGCCTCCGGCGTGACGTGCCCTACGATGAAGCCGTGCGAGCCACCGGAAAAACGGCCGTCCGTAATCAGCGCGACGTCCTTGCCGAGGCCCGCACCCATGATGGCGGACGTGGGGGTTAGCATCTCCGGCATTCCGGGGCCGCCTTTGGGCCCCTCGTAGCGGATGACGATCACATCGCCCTTACCGATTTCGCCGCGTTCCAAGCCTTCGAGCATATGCTCTTCGGAGTTGTACACCCGCGCCGTGCCCGCGAACCGCTGCCCCTCTTTCCCGGTAATTTTCGCGACCGCGCCGTCGGGCGCCAGATTGCCACGCAAAATCCGGATATGCCCGGATTTCTTAATGGGATTGCGCAGGGGATGCACGATCTCCTGCCCCGCGCTCAACGGCGGTGCTTCTGCGAGATTCCCGGCCACCGTTTTACCCGTCACGGTCATGAGGTCGCCGCGGATCATGCCCGCCTCCAGCAGCATCTTCATGACGGCCGGAATGCCGCCGGCCTGCTGCAAATCCTCCATGAGGTAGCGTCCGCTGGGCTTGAAATCCGCGAGCAGCGGCGTGCGGTCGCTGACCGCTTGAAAATCGTCGATCGTTAACGGAACCCCGACCGACCGCGCCATCGCGATCAGGTGCAAAACCGCGTTGGTGGACCCGCCCAGCACCGTGATCAATACCATCGCGTTTTCAAAGGCCGGCCGCGTCATGATGTCGCGCGGCTTGATATCGCGCTCCAGGAGCAGCTTAATCGCCGCCCCCGCACGAAAGCACTCGTCCAGTTTCGCCGGGTCCTCGGCGGGCGTGGAGGAACTGTAGGGCAGCGCCATGCCCATAGCCTCAATGGCGGAGGCCATGGTGTTGGCCGTGTACATGCCGCCGCAGGCTCCCGGCCCGGGGCAGGAGTGCCGCACGATGTCGCAGCGCTCCGCCTCGTCTATGTTGCCGGCGATGAACTCGCCGTAGCTTTGAAAGGCCGATATCACGTCGAGCTTCTGATGGTCGCGATGCCCCGCGCGGATAGTCCCGCCATAGACCATCAGCGCCGGCCGGTTCAGCCGCCCCATGGCGATGAGGCACCCCGGCATGTTCTTGTCGCACCCGGGAATGGAGATGTTCGCGTCGTACCACTGCGCCGACATGACGGTCTCGATCGAATCCGCGATCAGGTCGCGCGACTGCAGCGAAAAGCTCATGCCATCCGTTCCCATGGAGATGCCGTCGCTGACGCCGATGGTATTGAAGCGGAACGCCGTAAGGCCGCTCGCCTGCACGCCCTCCTTCACCCGCTCGGCCAGGCTGAGCAGGTGCATGTTGCACGGGTTGCCTTCGAACCAGACGCTCGAAATGCCAACTTGCGGCTTTTTCATGTCTTCGTCCTTCAGGCCGGTGGCATACAGCATGGCCTGGGACGCACCTTGGCTCTTGGGCTCCGTGATTCGGGAACTATACTTATTGGGTTCGGAAGACATAGTCTGCGGGTTGAACTAAGTAGCATAGCACCACGGCGCGCGGCACTACTCTCCCACCGTACCCCGGCGGGGAGAGAAGGCTCAAAACAAACGCTAACGCGCGGCACCCACCGTTTCACGCCCACAACAATTGCGTGTAACGCACCTCAAAACCGCATGTACGTTGCTGAAATCGCAGGTAACAGTCCGCTTTGGCGTTGCGGTAACGGGAATAACCTATAAATACTATTGATGCGCGTTTAAAATAGAGCTCTCAAGGCTTGAGGTTAAGTACAGTTTGGGGGAAAGTTCAATGTCACATACGCTAGGATCCGCTAGGATCCTTCTGTCTCGCGCCGGCCTCGCGAGCGCACTGCTGGCATTCCTGTTCTGCGGTTGGATGCTCTCCGCCCAGAACGCCACTGGCTCGATTAGTGGCACGGTCGCCGACGCGAGCGGCGCCGTGATTCCGAATGCCAAAGTCACGCTCACGGACCAGGCTACGAATACCAAGCGGGATACGGTGTCGAACGGCTCCGGGTATTTCCATTTTGCGGCGGTCCCGCCGGCCACCTACACGCTGAACGTGTCCGCCGATGGCTTCCGAACCTGGGAGGCGCGCAATATGACGCTGACCCAGGGCAACAACGTCAACGTCCCGAACATCTCGATGCAGATCGGGACCGCCACGCAGGAGATCAACGTCGTGGCGTCCGACGAGGTAGTCGTGCCGACCGATACCGGCCAGGTGAGCCACACGCTCAATGAGCACATGGTGACGGAACTGGCCATTCAGGGCCGCGACGCCGCCGAGCTCATGAAAATCATGCCTGGCATGGGCATGGCCGGCGGACTCAGCCAGAGCATGTTCAGCAGTCTGACGACACAAAGCAACACCGGACCCATCGGCACGTTTTCGGCGCAGGGCACGCAGCCCTATGGCGCGCTGACGATGACGGTGGACGGCGCCAACCTGCTGGACCCGGGCAATCAGGGCACCCAGACCGCCAACATCAATCAGAACCAGATCCAGGAGGTCACGCTGCTGACGTCCGCCTACGGCGCGGAATTCGCAAAGGGCCCGGTTACGTTCCAGGCGATCGGTAAGAGCGGATCGAGCCAGTTCCACGGCAGCGCGTACCTTTATGCCCGCAACGGTGTTTTCAACTCCACCGACTCCTATTTCAAATCCAACAACGTGTCCAAGCCCGACGATTCCTACTACTACCCGGGCGGCGACATCGGCGGGCCGGTGATCATTCCAAAAGTCAATTTCAACCGCAACCACGACAAGCTGTTCTTCTACGCGGCGTACGAGTATATGGATCAGCATCCGCAGGGCCAGATTCTGCAGCGCTTTATCCCGACGGAGGAAATGATCAACGGCAACTTCAGCCCCGCGTACCTGGCCAGTCTCGGACCGAATTTCCGGAACGGCACCTTCGGCAATAACGGCGTCGCACCGTGCAACAATACTTGCACCGAGGGCGCGACTTTCCCGGGCGGAATCATTCCGAAGAGTATGATCGATCCCAACTCGGTCGCGCTCTGGAAGACCTTCCCGAAGCCGAACATCGATCCGAACTCGAATCCCATCGGCGCGAATTATCAGACCGTCTTAAACCTGCCGGTCAACCGCTGGGAACTGCGTCTTCGGGGCGACTACAACATCAGCGACCGGACGAAGGTGTTTTTCTCCTGGAACCGCCAGAATGAGCTCGATCAGAATCCGATCAACATCTGGTGGGGCACCGGCAACGATCTGCCCTACCCGTCGACGATGCCCGCGAATCAGGTTTCCGAGATCTACAGCGCGAACGTGACGCACGTGTTCTCGCCCACCCTGACCAACGAGTTCGTATTCGCCGAAGCGACGTTCCTGAACCCGATCGGGCTGGCGAACCCGTCGGCCGTGGATCCGGCGAAGGTCGGCTTCAGCATGGTCGGTCTGTTCCCGGACAAGTACCTGCCGCAGATTCCCAACACGCTGAGTTGGAGCAAGGCCGTTCCGGGCTACTTTGCGCCGACCTTCGGCCAGGGCTTCCAGGGGCAGGATTTCGGTAAGTACTCGCAGACTCCGAACATCTCCGACAACATCACCAAAGTGGCCGGTACGCACACGCTGAAGTTCGGCGTGTACTGGGATTTTGCCAGGAACCTGCAAGCGGGCAGCAACTTCCAGAACCCGCCGCAAGGCACCGTTGAATTTGAAACCTACGGCGCTAATACCACCGGAAACGGCGCGGCGGATTTCGCGACGGGCCGCAACGCCGGTCTGTTGCAGTCCTCCGCATCTCCGGTGCAGGACATTCGCTATTACCAATACTCCTGGTTTGCGAACGATCAGTGGAAGTTGAACCGCCGATTGACTCTCACACTGGGCGTCCGCGCGGAGCACCTGGGCAACTGGGTTCCCACCGGCAATCTGGGACTCGCGGTCTGGAATCCTGCTACCTACGACAATACGTCCAACGCGCCCGCCTGGACAGGTCTGCTGTGGCACGGCATCGATTCCAAGATCCCGAAATCGGGTTTCCCGTCGAAGCTCTTTTACTTTGAGCCCCGTTTCGGTGCGGCGTACGACCTGTTCGGAACGGGTAACACGGTGTTGCGCGGCGGCTTCGGCGTCTACCGCTATCAGGCTTCCGGCAACAACATCGCGAATACCAACTACAATGCGCCGCTCGGCATTGCGACCGAAGCGACGACATGGAACTGCTGTATCGGGTACCAATCGTTCAACCAGTTCTCACCTTCGCTCGGACCCGCGGGGCTGGGCAGCGCCATTAACGGCGTGCAACAGGAAGGCGATGGGCGGGTCCCGTACACCATGACGTACAACTTCACGATCTCGCAGCGTGCGCCGTGGAGATCGCTCGTCGAGCTGCAGTACTCCGGAAGCATGAGCCGTGATCAGATTCTGGACGGTACGCTTTCGGATCAGAACCTGATTCCGCTGGGCGCGTTCTACCGGCCCGATCCGCTGACCGGGGTAGTTAACGACCCGTTCAGCTCGGGCTTCCCGACGAACGACTACTATCCGTTGCACAACTACACGAACATCCAATTGTTCACCCACGGCGGCTATTCCAACTACAACGCGTTCATCGCGACGTGGCAGAAGCAGACCGGCCGTGCGACCTTCACGATGAATTACACCTTTAGCAAAGTGCTCGGCACGCGCGACGGCCAGACGTTCAACGGCAACCAGGCCGGCGCCGCCGAATACTCGTACAACCTTGGCGCCAACTACGGCGTCCTGGCGTACGACCACACGCACATCTTCAACGCCGCATATGTCGTCAACCTGCCCAGTCCTGTCCACGGCAACGCTTTCGCCGCGGGCGTGGTGAACGGCTGGGAGTTCTCCGGCATCACGCAATGGCAAAGCGGTCCGCCGCTGCAGACGCTCACGGGCGCCAACAGCAACGCGGCGTTAAACGCCACCTACGGCAACGTCCCGGCCGGCCCGGTCAGCAACCAGACCTATCTGGGCACCAACTCCACTCCGCTGATTCCGGTGCTGGTCTGCAACCCGAACTCCGGCCTGAAGTCGGGCCAGTACTTTAATCCCTCGTGTTTCGCGCCCCCGGCGCCGGGCCAGGTTGGAAATGTCATTTGGCCCTACATCAAGGGTCCGGCGTTCTTCAACAGCGATCTGTCGCTGTACAAGAACTTCAGCATCAGGGAGAAGCAGAAGATTCAACTGCGGTTTGAAGCCTTCAACTTCCTGAATCACCCGCTGCCGGAATTCAACGCCACCGGGAACAACGCCGACATACAGTTACGGTTCTCGGACAACAACGGGAACCTGACGCAGACCAACCAAAACGCGAATACCAACGGCACGCCGCTGTACACGGTCAACCGCCGTGTCATCGAGTTTGCGGTTCGGTACAACTTCTAACGCTGTAAGCGATATCGGTTCATTTCAGAGGGGCGGCTTTCGAGCCGCCCCGTTTCTTTTTTACGGAGTTGCGCGTTTTTCGCTCGCAGCTATGCTGGCGTGTATTACACCTTGCTAAATTCTTTGCCACGCGCGCAGATTCCGCCGTGGGGCAGGCGTCCACGCCTGCAGCGGGTCTCGAGACCCGCTTCGTCGCTGTTGCACGATAACGCTTCGGTTACGGCTCCGTTGCCCTGTGGGGCAGGTTGTCAACCCACCCGATTGTTAATCGGCCTTCGTCCCCGAAACGATCGCTTCCTGTAGCGGACGAAGCGGGTCTGGAGTGGCCAACCGTCGAAGCCGGGCATGGGCTACAAGGAACTGGGCGAGACGTATGACAGTTGCAGGGCGTATTATGCGA
>JAICMB010000590.1 GCA_025929455.1 Bryobacteraceae bacterium
GCCGCCAGCGTCAGCCCACCCGGCAACTCCGTCGGCATGTCTTTCAGACTGTGCACCGCGACATCGATGCGGCCGTCGAGCAGCGCTTCTTCGATCTCTTTCGTGAACAGGCCCTTGCCGCCCACCTTCGAAAGCGCCACGTCCGTGACTTTATCGCCGCTGGTATGAATGACTTCGATGCGCGACTCGGTGCCCTGTTCCGCCAATCGCGCCTGGATCCAATGCGCCTGCCACAGCGCAAGCTGCGAACCGCGCGATCCGATCGCCAGCACGTCAGCTTTCTCCCAGCCGGAAAACTTTCCGGATGGCGGCTACGTAGTGTTTCCCTTCGGGCTCGGCGGCTTGCTTGCGCAGTTCCGAGATTGGCCCGTGCGCGATCTTGTTCACGATGCTGCGCGTCAGCGCCTCGATCGCTTCTTCCTGCTCCGGCGTCAGCCGCCCGAGCTTGCCGCGCATACGCGCCACCTCGGCGGCGCGCAGGTGTTCCAACTGCTCCTGCAAGCTTACGATGGTGGGCGCGACATCGCGCGACTTCAGCCGCAGCATCATGCGCTCCACCTCTTCGGCGATGATCTGCTCGGCTTCCTGCGCTTCCTGCTGGCGGCCGCGCATGTTCATCTCCACCACGCGCTGCAGGTCGTCGATATCGTACAGAAAGACGTTGTCCAGCTCGTTCACCGATGGTTCCACATTGCGCGGCACCGCGATATCGATCAGAAACATCGGCCGGTTGCGGCGTGCGGATAACGCCCGAGCCATAGCGGACTGAGTCACGACGTAATGCGGCGCGCCGCTGGACGTAATCACGATGTCCATCTCCGGCAGAAACGCGTCGAATCGCGTGTACTCCACGATCTGCGCCTGAAACAGCTCCGCCATTTCGGCGGCACGCTCGGCTGTGCGGTTCGTCACGTACATGTTGGTCGCGCCGCAGCGGTGCAGATGCCGCGCCGCCGCTTCCGACATCTTTCCCGCGCCGACGATCAGCACGCGCTTGTCTTTGAGCGATCCGAAAATCTCGCGCGCCAGTTCCACTGCCGCATAGCTCACCGACACGGCATTCGCGCCGATCTCCGTTTCCGTGCGTACGCGCTTGGCGACACTGAACGCTCGCGTCATCACGCTGTCAAGGAAGCCGTTCAGCGCGCCATGCTGCTTGGCTAGTGCATACGCGCTCTTAAGCTGCCCCAGAATCTGTGGCTCGCCCACCACCATCGAATCGAGACTCGACGCGACACGAAATAAATGCTGAATCGCGTCGCGATCCACGAACCGGTATAAATACGGCCGCACCCACTCGCACTGCACCTGCCGGCTGTGCGCGAGAAACTCCTCCACGCCCGCGTCGTGTTCCGCCGCAACCGCAATCTCCACGCGATTGCACGTCGACAGGATCATGCCTTCGACAACGCCCGGGCAGCGCTTCAGATCGGACAGCGCCCCGGGCAGGGAACGCTCGTCAAACGAAAGCCGCTCCCGAATTTCCACGGGGGCGGTGCGATGATTTACGCCTGTAATGGAGAACGTCATCGCGGAAAAATGGAGCGCAGCCCCACGTGCGCCGCCCAGGTGCACGCTGCGAACCCGAGCACCGAAATAGACATGAACGCCGCGCGCCGTCCTCGCCACCCGGCGGTTGCACGCAGAAACACCATCACCAGGTAAAACACCCACGTCGCCAGCGACAGCGCGATTTTGGGATCGCTGATCCAGCTCGTACCCGACTCGACGAATGCCCAGGCGCTGCCCGCGATGACGCCGAGCGTAATGAAAACGAACCCGATGCTCATCGCGTTCGTGATCAACGCATCGAGCGTCGCGAGTGGCGGCAACCGGTCCAGCCACGCCGCCGGGGCTTTCTTCGCTTTGAGCCTCCGCTCCTGCACCAGATAGAACACCGATGCCAGGGCGGTCAGCAGCAGCGCCGCATACCCCAGCAGCACCATGGCCACATGCACCAGCAGCCACGCGTCGCGCACGCCCGTATTCGGCCATGACGGCACCGGTGTCTCCATCGCGCCGATTTCGGTCATCAGAAATACAAGCGGAAAGATGAAGACACTGAGGCTGGCGAACTGGTACCGCCAATAAACAAACAGGAACAGCAGCGCGATGACGAACGCGCAAACGGAAGCGGATTCGTAGAAATTATCGACCGGCAGATGGCCGACCGCCATCGTCAACTCGGTGAGCGAGACGAAATGCAGCACCGCGCCGACGCAGAAGCACGCCAGCGCGGCTTTGAAAAAGCTCGCTTTCCTGCCGAGCACAACGGCAACTGCATGTACCAGCCCGATGGCGTAAAGCGCCGTGGCGACCCGCAGCCACAAGACGCCCATTTCGTGCATTTAACTTCCAGTATCGCATGGGCTTGCAGCCCACCCGCCTACTTCGGGAACTTAGGATCGCCCTTTACTTCATCGATTTGTTCGACGTGCCGCTGAGTGTGCGCCGACAATAACAGGATCCACTGATATGCATCGAGCGGCCCCATGGCCGGGTGGGGCGCGGCATGGTCGCGCAGGTCCGCCTCCGTAGTATCCACCCAGGCGATATGCGCATCGCGAAGCTGCTTGAAATGCGCCGTTACCTCCTCCGGCGTTTTCCAGCGATGCTGCGGGACCAGCGCTTCCGGCGCCTTGAATTTCGAAGACCGGTCCGGCACCAGTTCCACCACTTTTTCGTCCTTGCCCTTGGTCTGGGCCAGCATCTCGGGCGATGCCGCCGGGCCGTTCAGCATCTTCTGTATACGGTCCCAGATGACCCCTTCGCTGACCGTGATGTGCTCCGCGCACTCTGCGATCGACCAGCGATCCGGCGCCGGCTTAAAGTTCCACTGTTCGGGCGTTAGATTCGCGATCGAATCGAGAAACAGTTTGCGCGTGGAGTGCAGATGGCTCATCGCGAAATCGCGGTCGTGCTGCGATAACGGCGC
>JAICMB010000674.1 GCA_025929455.1 Bryobacteraceae bacterium
AGTTCGCGCCCGTAATGCCGATATCCGCCGCCAAAAACTTTTCGCGCAGAACGGCGCGCGCGGTCATGGTCTGCTTCTCAATAACGGTTTCGTTCGGAACGCCGAGCTTTTCGGTGAAAAGGTCCGCCACCTCGTAGCGCGTCTTGTGCAGCGCGGGCGCAACGATGTGATACGGGCGCTCGTGCGCGAGTTGCAGAATGTACTCGCCGAGATCCGTCTCAACCGCTTCGAGCCCGTGCTTTTCGACGCGCTCATTGAGGTGAATCTCCTCCGTCGTCATCGACTTCGATTTCACGATCAGCCGTGCGCCGCGCTCTTTCGCGAGGCCCAGAATAAAATCGGCAACGTCGTCCGCGCTTTCGCACCACACGGTCTTACCGCCGTGCCGCGCCAGATTGTGCTCGAATTCTTCGAGATAGTGATCGAGATGCTCGATGGTGTGCTGCTTGATGTCGTGCCCGCGCTGCCGCAGCGCCTCGAAATCGCTGACCAGCGGCGAACTCAGCGCGTTCTCGCGCTTATGAATCAACCGGCTCGTGGCCGTATAAATCGCAAGCTGCAGCGGCCCGTTTGCGACAGTCTGCTTAATGGTTTCGGGAGGTGCGCCGGTCATGTTATCGCGAGGCCAGCACCTCGGCCAGATGCAGCGTCCGGACCGTGCTCCCCGCGCGCAACAAAGCGCCCTGCAACTGCATCAGGCAACTGCAATCGGCCGATACCACCGTGTCCGCGCCGGTCTTGAGAATGGACTCGATCTTGGTGCGCGCCATGCCGCCCGATACCTCCGGAAATTTCACCGCGAACGTGCCGCCGAACCCGCAGCATTCCTCGGCAATATCCATCTCGCGCAGTTCCAGCCCGCGCACGTTGCGCAGCAGTTGGCGCGGCTGCGTTTTCACTTTCAATTCGCGCAGCGCGTGACAACTGTCGTGATACGTCACCACTCCATCGAACCGCGCGCCAACATCGTCCACGCCGGCCACTTCCACAAGAAAGCGCGAAAACTCCCACACCCGCGGCGCAAGCGCTCGTGCGATCTCGAGCAGCGCAGGTTCGTTCGCGAACAGCTGCTCGTAATGGTGCGTGATCATCGCCGTGCACGAGCCCGAAGGCACGACAATGTAATCCGCGCCGTGAAACGTGTCGAGAAAATGCCACGCCACCTGCCGTGCCGGTTCAAGGTGGCCGCTGTTAAATGCCGGCTGTCCGCAGCAGGTCTGGTCCTCCCGAAATTCCACCGTGTATCCCACGCGTTCCAGAACCTCGGCCATGGCCATACCGGCATTCGGGAAAACCTGATCCACCAGACACGTTACGAACAAAGACACGCGGCCATGCGGCATGAAATTCGATTGTACACGCGCGCCGCGGCAAACCCACGTTCATGCGTGCTACGTTGCCTGAATCGTCATGCTGCCAATGCTCGCCGTTTCCATCGGATTAGCTAGCGTTTTAGCCGCTCAATCGAGCACATCCCAGCGCGCTGCGTGGAATCGTCCCGTGCCGCCGTTCCGCGTCGCGGGCAACGTGTACTACGTCGGCGCGGCCGGCGTGTCGTCGTTCCTCATCACCACCCCGCAAGGTCACATTTTGCTCGATGGCGGCCTGCCCGAGACCGCGCCGCTCATCGAGAAGAACATCGCCGCACTCGGGTTTCGGTTAACGGACGTGAAATACCTGCTGAACAGCCACGCGCACTTCGATCACGCGGGCGGCCTCGCCGAACTCAAGCGATTATCAGGCGCGCAAATGGCAGCCAGCCGTGCCGACGCGCGCGCGCTCGAAGCCGGACATCACATCGGCATGGGCACCGGCGTTCATTCAAAATTCCCGCCAGTGAAAGTGGACCGCGTCGTCGGCGACATGGACACCATCAGCGTCGGCGGCACTGTGCTGACGGCGCATTTGACGCCGGGACACACCATGGGATGCACCACCTGGACCATGCCCGTCCGCGAAGCCGGCGCGGTGCACCAGGCCGTGTTCTTCTGCAGCATCAGCGTGGTTGCCCGGCTGGTAGGAAACCGCGAATACCCGCAAATCGTGTCCGATTACGAAGCGAGCTTCGCAAACGCTCGCAAACTGCCGTGCGATATCTTCCTCGGCCCGCACCCGGAGTTCTTCGACCTCGCGGGCAAGCGTGCCCGCATGCGCCCGGGCGCGCCCAATCCGTTCATCGATGCTGCCGAGTTCCCGCGCTTTCTCGATGCCGCAGAGCAAAACTTCCGCGACGCCTTGAAATCCCAGCAGACGAATTAATATGCCGCCCCAGTCAGAATGTCCGTGTGGGGCATGCGGTCCACGCCTGCTGCGGGTCTCCTAAGAACTTCCCCGCGCCGACGCTCCGAGGTGGGGCAGGCTTTCAGCCTGCGGCGGGTTTCCAAACCCGCCTCGTCCACCGCCGCACGATGCCCCGGGTTCACTGGCGAGACTCAGTTCCTTGTAGCCCATGCCCGGCTTCGAC
>JAICMB010000811.1 GCA_025929455.1 Bryobacteraceae bacterium
CCATGGCTCGCGGCCAGCGGTGCATCGTATAGAACAGCGGCTCTTCGGTAATGCCGAGAATTTCGCGCAGTTCTTCGCGTGCGGCGGTCGCGATATCACGCTCAGGCAGACCCGCTGACGCGTCTGAAAGAAAACATCGCAACACGATATATTCAGGCGTGACGCGGTGGTCGAACTTGTTCGCCGTGAAAGTACACGCCTTCAGCCGCTTGCCCTCGATCTTCGGAACCAAAAAGCCGAAGCCACGCAGCTCGTGACGGAAGCCCTCGCGTTTATAGCCGAGCGACAGGGTCACCGACGAGTTGTACTGAATTTCGCCCAATGCAACCGCGAGCTCGGGCGCCGCGCCGTGTAGTAACTCCGCGGCTTGCCACGCGCGCGCAGCCACAATGACGCAATCGGCGTTGAGGAAGTCGCCGTTGACGCGAACACGCCAGCCCAGATCTGAGCGCTCCAACGTTTCGGCGCGCCCCTGCACCACTTCCGCACTCGGCGCCAGCGCATCGATGAGACTGCCCAATCCGCCCCGCAGCGTCTTGAAAATCGAGCCGCCGCCCGCACTCCCCCGCCCCCTGCTCTTCAACGCCGCGCGAGTTAGGCTGCCGCACTTCGCCTCCATCTCGATGAAGCGCGGCAGCACCGCGGCCGCGCTCAGTTGCTCCGGGTCGCCGCCGTACACGCCCGCGAGCAGTGGCTCCGCTAAATAATCGATCGCCTCCTGCCCGTAATGCGAGCGAAGGAACGTCGCCACGGAGCGCTCGCCAGAGTCGTGCGCCCTTGGCGGCCGGAAGTAGTCGAGCGCCATGCGCAGTTTCGTGCTGGTGCCCAGCAGTTTGCTTTCGAGCACGGGACGCGTCCGCGTCGGTACCATCATCATCATGCCTTCGGGCAGCGGGACCAGTTCTCCGTGCTTCAGGATAAATGTGAGGCGGCCCTCATCTTTGGAGCCGATGACCTGATCGCCCAGGCCGAGTTCACGAATCAGCTCGAGCGCCGCCGGCTTGGACGCGAGAAAGCTGTCAGGGCCGGCTTCGAGCGTGCATCCGCGAACGTGCTCCGTACGAATGACGCCGCCAAGAGCCGGCGACTGCTCTACGACAGTTGCACGGATGCCGGCTTGCTTCAGGTAGTACGCGGCGCTGAGGCCCGAAATCCCACCGCCAATGACGACAACCTCTACGGCCGGAACTCCCGCACCATGTCCACCACGGCGCGCACGTTATCGACCGGCGTTTCGGGCAGAATGCCGTGGCCGACGTTCACGATGTGACCGGGCCGCGGGCCGGTGCGCTTCAGCAACTCCTGTACCCGCGCCCGCAGTTCCGGCAGGGGCGCAAACAGTGCCGCGGGATCGCTCCGCTCGCGTGGGGCCGCCTCGGGCCGGGAATGGCATGGCACCACATAATCCCGTTCTCGGTTCTGCGTGAAGTATGGAACCGCTTGGTAGATCAGCACATTGGCACCCGCCTTCCGGAGGCACGTGTTGCGATCCGACAATATCTACTGCTCGCTGACCGCAAGTTGCCGAATATTGATGCCCTGATTGATCGCATACGTGCCGAGGACAGCTCTCAAAGGCGTGCCGGCCATCATCAATTAGAGCCACTCGATGTCGCAGAAGCTCACCGCATTGCCACTGCTGCCGTCTGGCCAGCCTGGAACGCCGTCGAAGGTCC
>JAICMB010000218.1 GCA_025929455.1 Bryobacteraceae bacterium
TCCGTCCGCATTTGCAACCCAGATTTCAGGTGACCCAGTGCTGTCGCCCTCATACGCGATCTTGGCGCCGTCCGGCGAGAGCCGGGGCGTGCGTTCGGCCATCGTTGTCAGGGAGATTCGCTCCGCAGGCCCGGCGGGATTTACCGGCATTCGGAACAGATCGACGTCATCGGGTGTGGTAGTAAACGCGAGGTGTTTGCGGTCACGCGAGAGTTTTGCGAGGTGAATATGCAGTGCGATTCCGCCCATGAGACGCGGCGCTGCGAAGCTTTCGCCGTTCCGTTGCAAGCCAACCTCCCACAGTGTTCCGCGGACGCCGCCCTTACTGGACACGAATATCAGGTCGCGATTCGTCATCCATCCCGGGTTAGCCACGATTCCGCGCTCGAATCCGGGAAGCGGAGGAATCAGCGGCGCTGACGCAGGAGTCATGTCAGCGTTTAGGCGGACAAAAGCGAGATTGCTCACGCCGTTGCGATCGGAGGTGAAAGCCAGAAATTGACCATCGGGCGAGAACGCGGGCTGCAGGAACTGCGTTTGCGCGCCTCGAGCGAGCATGTGTACGGCGCCGGTCTCGACGGAAACGGCACGAATGGACATGGAGTCGCGCCCGGCGTCTTCGTCGGCGTCCGTGTAAGCGAGCCAGCGGCCGTCGGGGGACCAGTCGAGGTTTCCGTAGTACAGCCAGGTAGCACTTCGCAATTTGGCGATTTCACGCTCGGTCCCACCTTTCACCGGGACCGTGAGGATGCGGCCGGATGAGTCCGGAAACACGCGCGTGAACGCGATGGTGCGGCCGTCCGGCGACCATGCGGGATCGCGATCGGTGGCCGGGTCGGTCGTCAGGCGACGGGGTTCGCCTCCGTTCACGTCGCGGGTGTAGATGTCGAAGTTCTTGCGATCGCGCCCGTTCCAGGCGAAAGCAAATTGCGAGCCGTCCGGACTGAAGGAAGTGCCGACCTCATCGCCCGGATACGAGGTGAGATTGTGCGGTATGAGCTCGACCGCTCGGGAATCGATATGGTTTGCGGCGCCGATCCAAAAGGCAGCTCCGATGGCGATAGCGGCGCAAGCGGCGGCGCTCCATGCGACGACTGCAGTACGGCGGCGGGGGTTTTCGAGGGCATCAAGCTGTTTCGCGACATCCGCGGCGGTGGGCCTGTCCGCGGCGGCCGGGCTCAACATGGGTTGGAGCAGCTTGCGGCGCGTCGAAGAACGCAACGGCGGCGTCGCGCCGCTGAACATCTCAGTCAGCACGATTCCGAAGGAATACACGTCGGAAGCGGTGGTGAGCGATTCATGCCGCTGCTGCTCCGGCGACATGTAATGAGGCGTGCCGCCGAGTCCTGTCAGCCCGGACCGCTGATCGTCAACGGGCGCGCGCGCGTCGTCCGCCAGGCCGGCGAGCCCGAAGTCGAGGACCTTCACCCGGCCGTCGTTGCGGATCATGATGTTCTCCGGCTTGATGTCGCGGTGGATGATTTTGTGGGCGTGCGCGGCGGCGAGCGCGTCGGCAATTTGCCTGGCGCAGCTGATCGCGTCGGCTCGCGTGAGCGGCAGGGCGAGGCGGGCCCGCAATGTCATGCCGTCGATGTACTCCATTACAATCGCCAGGCTGTCCTGCTCGCGGATGAACTGATGGATCGTCACGATGTTGGGGTGGTTCAACATCGAGGAGGATTTCGCTTCGGAAAGAAAACGCTGTGCGGCAGCGTGCTCACCGAGCATGTTCTGCGGGAGCAGTTTAACCGCGACCGTGCGGGACAGGTTGGTATCGCGCGCCAGGTAGACGCGTCCCATTCCGCCGCGGCCGAGCTCGCATCCGATCTCGTATTGGCCGATGGTGCGCCCGGTGGGTTCGGCGGTCGTGTCTTCGCCGGCAGATTCGAGGAGCTCGATCACCTTTGCCGCGACCGGAGCGTCCGTACAGCGGACCTGCAAGGCTCGCTCGCGCTCGTCTTCCGGCAAATCGGAAAGCTCCTCGACGAGCTCTACGACGGACTTCCACTGCGATGCCGTAAGACTCATGGGCGGCTTGCGCGCTATTGATACTATAAGCCTGGCGCGCTTGACATCATGATGCATGTCGTATATCATCATGATGTGAGGACTACTATTACGCTCGAAGACGATGTTGCGGCGCTGATAAGCGAGGAGACCCGGCGGTCGGGACAGCCGTTTAAGGTTGTCATAAACCATGTCCTCCGGCTCGGCCTCATGGCGGCGGAAAATAAGCACACGCAATCGTTTAGCGTCGAACCGCGCGCCTTGGGCCTGCCGCACGGTCTGTCTTACGACAACGTCGAGGAACTGGTCGAAGCGCTCGAAGGCGCGGCGCATACGTGATCGTTGTCGACGCGAATCTTCTTTTATATGCGTACGATCTGACTTCGCCACCGCACGCGAGGGCGCGCGCGTGGCTCGAAACGGCGCTGTCGGGCGACATGCTGGTTGGTTTGCCGTGGCAATCGATCACCGCCTTTCTTCGCATCACGACCAATCCGCGGCTGCCGGGTAATCGGTTTACGACGGAGGAAGCGCTGACAATCATCGAAAGCTGGCTGCGACAGCCAAACGTACGGGCGCTATCGCCCGGCGAACGGCACTGGTCGGTACTGCGGCAGGTCGCGCTAGAAGGGCAAGCAGCGGGGCCGCTGCTGGCGGACGCGCATCTAGCCGCGATTACGATGGAGTACGGCGGCGTGCTGCACACGACGGATCGCGACTTCGCGCGCTTTCCGGGGTTGCGCTGGACGAATCCGCTGGCGTGAAACTACGCGTGGCTTCAGCGCACGACCACGTTCACCAATTTGTCGGGAACGACGATGACCTTCACGACCTGCTTGCCGTCGAGCAGGCCTTTGGCTTTGGCGTGGTCGAGCGCCCGGGCGCGCAGTTCATCGCCGCCGGTACCGTGCGGGGCGGCGACGCGGCCGCGCAGTTTGCCATTCACTTGAATTACGATTTCGGCTTCCTGCTCGCGCGCGAGATCCGGATCGTAAGCGGGCCAGGGCTGTTTGAAAGCGGGTCCGGCGCCGCCGATCTCCTCCCACATTTCCTGTGAGAGGTAGGGCGCAAACGGCTGCAGCAGCAGCGTTAGCTTTTCGCAGATCTCGCGCATAGCGGCGTCGCCGGTTTCTTCTTCGTGCGCGTACAGCTCATTCACTAGCGTCATGATCGCCGCGATGGAGGTATTGAAATGCCAGCGCGATTCGAAATCCTCGGTTACCTTCTTTATGGTCTGGTGTAGCGCGCGCCGCACGGTATCATCGGCGCTGCCGGTGTCGCGCCCGCGCGGCTGGGCGTTGCGCGTAACGAAGCGGTAGACGCGGCCGAGGAAACGGTACGCTCCTTCGGCGCCCGCTTCAGTCCAGTCCATTTCCTTTTCGGGCGGGACGGCGAAGAGCTCGAAGACGCGGCCGGTGTCGGCGCCGAAACGCTCGATCATGTCGTCCGCGCTTACGACGTTGCCCTTGTTCTTCGACATCTTGGCGCCGTCTTTGATCACCATGCCTTGCGTGAACAGGCGCGCGGCGGGCTCATCGTTTTGAATGAGACCAAGATCACGCATCATCTTGGTCCAGAAGCGCGAGTAGATGAGGTGCAGAATGGCGTGCTCGACGCCGCCGATGTACTGATCGATCGGGAACCAGTACGCAATCTTGGCGCTGTCGAACGGCGCGGTGGAATTGCGCGGGTCGCAATAGCGATAAAAATACCAGGATGAATCGACGAATGTGTCCATCGTGTCGGTTTCGCGCCGCGCGGGGCCGCCGCACTGGGGACACTTCACGTTCACGAACTCCGGCACGTTCTCGAGCGGGCTGCGGCCTTTACCGGTGATCGGAATGCCGAGCGGCAGCACCACGGGCAGGTCGCTCTCGGGCACTGGGACGACACCGCATTGCGCGCAATGGATTACCGGGATGGGCGTGCCCCAATAGCGCTGGCGCGAAATGCCCCAGTCCTTCAGCCGGTATGTGATCGCGGCTTTGCCGAAGCCCTCGCGCTCGGCGCACGCGGCCATCACGCGGCGCGCTTCGTCGCTCGCTAGTCCGCTGTATTCGCCGGAGTTGATCAGGACGCCGTACTCGGTATACGGCAATTCGGCGGAACTGCCATCGGCCGGCGCGATCACTTGCACAATCGGCAGATCGTATTGCTGGGCAAATTCGTAATCGCGCTCGTCGTGCGCCGGCACCGCCATAATCGCGCCGGTGCCGTATCCGGTCAGCACGAAATTTGCGACCCAGATGGGGACGCGCGCGCCGTTGAACGGATTGAGAGCGTACGCGCCCGTAAAGAAGCCCTTCTTTTCGACATCGCCGGGCCCCTGCTGTGCGCGCGCGTCGATCATTTCTTTCACGCGCGGGTCGTCGCCCACCAGCTCGCGCGTTAGTGCATGCTCGGCCGCGAGCAGGACCGCGTTCGCGCCGTAAATGGTGTCGATGCGCGTGGTGAACACGCGTATGGGTGCACCGGACGACTCCAGTTTGAAATCGACCTCCGCGCCTTCGCTGCGCCCGACCCAGTTGCGCTGCATCGCGATGACGCGCTCCGGCCACCCGGCTTCGATTTCGCGAATATCGTTCAGCAACTCGTCCGCGTAATCGGTGATGCGCAGGAACCATTGCTCCAGCTCGCGCTGTTCGACGTGCGTGCTTTCGTGGCGCCAGCAGCAGCCGTCGACGACTTGTTCGTTCGCGAGCACGGTGCCGCATTCGGGACACCAGTTCAGCAGCGCCTTCTTGCGGTACGCGAGGCCGCGCTCCAGCATGCGCAGGAAGAACCACTGGTTCCAGCGGTAATATTCGGGCTCGCAGGTGGCGACTTCGCGGGACCAGTCGTAGGAGAACGCCATGCGCTGGTGCTGCCGTTTCATGCTGGCGATGTTGGACATGGTCCATTCGTACGGATCACGGTTGTTCTTGATGGCTGCGTTTTCAGCAGGCAGACCGAAAGCGTCCCAGCCCATGGGGTGGAGGACGTTGAAGCCGCGCATCCATTTATAGCGGGCCAGCGCGTCGCCGATGGCGTAATTGCGGATGTGGCCGATGTGGAGGGTGCCGCTGGGGTAGGGCAGCATTTCGAGCACGTAGTATTTGGGGCGCGCGGAGTTGTCCTCGACACGGTAGAGGTTGGGGTCCTGCGCCCAGCGCTCGTGCCACTTCATTTCGATGGTCTTGGCGTCGTACTGTTTTTCGGGCATGGGTGGTCAGGCGGCGCGCCGTGAGTGTGCGGGCCGCCTATTTTTAGCGTAACCGGGGCGGCGGCCGCTATTCGGGGCGGCGGCCCACGACGAGCGAGTAATAGCCCGCCTCAGGAATGTGCGCGAACTTCTCCCGCGTCTCGATGACGGTGAAGCCCGCGTGCTTCATGTCGCCGGCAACAAACGTGGAGGCAATGTGGTGCTTCGCGGTCTGCTGCTCGCGCGTTGCTTCGCCTGATGCGGGCGAAGGCTCCGCGATGACGAGACGGCCGCCGGGCTTGAGCGAGTCCCAAATATGTCGCAGCATCGCTTCGTGCTGCGGCATTTCGTGATAGGCGTTGAGGATGACAACGGCGTCCAGTTGCGCCGCGGGTAAGTGCGGATCGTCGGACGCGCCCGTGACGATGGTGACATTGTTGAGGTGCGCATCCTGCGCGCGGATACGCAAGCGGTCCAGCCTCCCCTGTGAGATGTCCTCGGCATAAACATGGCCGTTTGCGGCAACGAGCGGCGCCAGCCGCATGGTCAGAAAGCCGTCGCCGGCGCCCACGTCCGCGACGATACTGCCCGGAGCAACGTCCATGGCTTTGAATATGACGGCCGGCCCCTGCCAGTGTTCGCGTTCGAGTTCATGCTCGATCGTTTGAGCCGACAGCAGAGCGAGGGCAAAAAGTACGCAGGAACAGCAAACGGCTCGTCGCATTCTATTTTGTATATATATTGAACGGCTGGCCGGGCGTGCCGTTGTAGGTAACGAAGCAGTTCTGACCGGAGCAGGCGTTGACCGGGAAGTTGATCTGAAAGATGGCGCCTGGCGATCCCGGCGAACAGCCA
>JAICMB010000569.1 GCA_025929455.1 Bryobacteraceae bacterium
AAGTATATGCGCGAACGCCCATATGCGGGTGCCCTGACCGATACTTTCGCTCTCAACAACCGCTAAAGGGTGCCACATGGTATACGTGCAAATTCGAATGCGAGATCGTGAAATAGGGCGTTCTCGCCGCCACCGGCTACTCGACCAAGTATTGTCCTACGTGCTCGAGACCGTCGCTGAGTCCTTTGCCACCCTGCGCGATAGCGTACAGCATTTTGCGGCCCGCGAAGGACTCCCGGAATCGAATGTGCAGTGTCGTTATGATCTGCGAAGCGTCTATCGTGGATTTCGTCCCGTCGCTCAGCACTTCACACTGACTGTTGCCAATCTCGCCATGCGGTTCTAACTTCGTAGAGCCTTTGCCGCTATCGTTAACCAGAAGGGTTACCTGAGTCTCAGGGTTATATAGCGCATAGCATGCGTGTGCGCCGTTAGGGCCGGCATTGACAAGGAACCCGATGAGCACTGGAGACTGCGCGGCGTCGCTGCGTTCCAACCGGAGCGTAAAGAGCTGATCTCGTCCTCTGCCAGAACTCGGGCTCACCGAAAAAGTGCCGAACCTTTGTCTCGTGCTTGGTTGTTGTACGCCGGTCGAGATCGTTTCTTCGCGCTTGCTGGGCGTGCTCGTGCAAGAAGTAGCGGAACAACAAACCAGCCCCAGCCACAAGCAGGGCACGCTGATTTTCGACATTACTAAATGGATAGTATACACTGTCGGATTCGTTACTACACGAAGCCTCGGGGATGCGCCTAAAACCTGACTAGATCCGTTCTAAACTGCAGATAACACTGCGCGGCTGGTCATCGGCGCTTTGGAACGGGCGGTTGCGGAACGCCGGCCGCCAGCGGGCCTGGTGCACCACCCCGATGGCGGCCGGCAATATGCCTGCGCCGACTATCTGAAGGTGCTCGCACGGCATCACATGATTCCGAGCATGAGCCGCGCGGGTTGCCCGCGGCGTGCGAGAGCTTCATGAGCACGCTGAAGAGGGAGGAAATCCACGCCCATACATACCGCGATCTGGAGGATCTGCGCGGCAAAGTGCAGGACTTTATCGCGCGCTACTACAACACCCAACGGCTGCATTCGGCACTGGGCTATCGCTCGCCGGAGGAGTTTGAAGCGGAACAGCGTGTGCAGGGCTGCCCGTGCTCCTGCACTGCAGCGCACAGCGGCGCGGTTGAGTTTTTCAGGCTCCCGTGGGTCGGCCGCGAGACAGCGTAAAAGGGCGCGCCCACAGGAGCGCGCCCTGGCCCATCGTCTTGATAAGTTTCCGGTTGGCTATTCCTTGGCGAGTTGCTCTCCAGCAGAGCTCGCCTCCGCTTCACCAACCGTCGTCCAGTATGCAACCAAGGACAGAGTAAGTCGATGTAAAATCATTGAACGGCGACCCTGCCTTTGCTCCGTATCTCAGGGGTGGGGTTCACCCCAGCAAAACTGCCTGCCCCACAGCAGAATCGAGCGCGCCGCATTACATGAGTTCTTCTGAACGGCGGGAGCGGGTGCCGTTTGCGGCGACGGCGGGCGCGCGCGCGTACGACGGGTTAAACACACTGCCGGTAACGGTGCTGCTGGACGATGTACGAAGCATGTACAACGTCGGCGCGTTCTTTCGCACCATGGACGCGGCGGGGTGCGAACGGCTGTATTTGTGCGGGATCACGGCGTACCCACCGAACCGTGGAATCACGAAGACGGCGCTGGGCGCGGAGGAAACCGTCGCGTGGGAGCATCATGCGACGGGCGCGGCAGTGGCGCGCGATTTAACGGCGCGCGGGTATGAGATGGCGGCGATCGAAACCAGCGTGCATGCGGTGGATCTGTTCGACTGGCAGCCGCGCTTTCCGGTGTGCGTGTGCTTCGGACACGAGGTGGACGGGTTGCGGCCGGAGCTGCTGGCGCTGTGCGATACGCACGTGCGCATTCCGATGCTCGGCCGCAAACATTCGCTGAACGTGGCGAGCGCGGGCGCGGTCGTGATTTACGAACTTCTGCGGAAGTACAGACGCTTGTTGGAAAATACAAGGTAATGCGCAATTTTCACGCGGTCGCGGCGGTGGGCGCCATGGCGGTAGGCTTGGCACAGAATCCACCGACGATGTTTCCACCCGTGCGCGGGTTGCACGAGATGGTCGGCGCGGCGAATAATTTCGAAGTCGCGGCGGGCATGCGCATTCTGGACCACGGCGGCAACGCGGTGGATGCGGGCGTCGCGACGGTGCTGGCGGCTAGCGTTACGGAGCTGAGCCGCTTCGGGTTGGGCGGCGAGATGCCGCTGCTCGTGAAGATGAACGGCAAGCCGGTGATCGCGATCAGCGGCATCGGCGTGGCGCCGAAAAAAGCAACGGTCGAATACTATTCACATCGCACTCCGGAGCCGTGGGAAGACCCGTCGCATATGGCGCCGATTCCGAGCGAGGGCATACGCGCGGCCATCACGCCGGGCGTTTTCGATGGATTGATTCTGGCGCTCGAGAAATACGGGACCAAGAGTTTTGCCGAGGTGAGCGCGCCCGCGCTCGAGTATACCGAGCAAGGATTCGCGATGCCGGAGGAATTCGCGCGCTTTCTGCAGGGTTATGAGCGCATCATGTCGCTGTGGCCGGATTCGCAGAAGTTTTTCTACCCGAACGGCGAGCCGACACCGCGCGGCGAGATCTTCCGCGAACCGGCGCTGGCGCGCACTTTGCGCAATCTGGCGGCGGCGGAAAAACATGCGCACGGGAATCGCGTGCGCAAGCTCCGCGCTGTGCGCGACTACTTCTATAAAGGTCCGATCGCGCATGGGATCGCGGATTTCTGCGAGCGCAACGGCGGGCTCATCGCGTACAGCGACATGGCGAATTTCCACGCGGAGCAGGACGATCCCGTAACGGGCACGTATCGCGGCTACGAGGTGCACAAGCCGGGGTTCTGGACGCAGGGGCCCGTGATGATTGAGGCGCTGAACATTCTCGAAGGCTTCGATCTGAAGGCCATGGGGCACAACAGTCCGCAGTATCTGCACACCGTGATTGAAGCGGTGAAGCTGGCCTTCGCGGACCGCGATGC
>JAICMB010000549.1 GCA_025929455.1 Bryobacteraceae bacterium
CCGTGGTGCCGCCGTTGAACGTGATCTGCCCATTGGACTGCTGGTTATTCGTCGAGTTGAACTGCTGCTTGCGGCCGTCGAAGCCGAAGGCGAACTGGTGTCTGCCGCGAATCAGCGTGACGTCGTCGGAAACCTGGTAAGTGTTGACATTGAAATATCCCGGCGCGCAGGTTCCGCAGGCCACGTTGAAGTAATTGCTGATGGTGAGTTGAATATAGTTCGGCAGGTTATCGAACATATTCACGCCCAGGTCGTTGGGGCTGAACAGATTCTGCGCCGACCCGCGATTATCCGCGCGCCGGGCAAAGGTGGCGTGAAACGAGTTGACCGTCGTCGGACTGAACGTGTAAGTATCGCCAAATGTAGCCGTGTGGGAGCGGTCGCGATTGCCAGGCGTGGGACCCGTGGTGAGCGCGTTCTTTCCGTCGAAGAAGGATTGAGCGGTGTAGTCGTAAATGAAGTAACGCCCGTAAATCGTGTGGTTCTGATTGATCACGTAATCCACACGGCCGATCCACTGATCGTCCGGATTATTCGCCAGCTGCCCGAAGAAGGTCAGGCCGCAAGGGTCGGCGGAACTGGGGATATAACTGGTGACGAGTTTGACCGCTGCTGGGTCGAAGCGATTCACCGGAATCTTATTCCCCGGGAAGGGAGCATTCCCATTATTCGGATCTTTCAGGGTTCTGGCGGAAGCCAGGCATCCGCCGGCCGAACTGGCTGCTTCGAGGACGCTGAAGTCCCCGTTGAGGGCGGCCGCCGTGGGCACGTGGGCTTGCGTTGCGGAAGGATTGCTCCGCTGGCGCGTGCCCTGATAACCGCCGAAGAAGAAGAGCTTGTCCTTGATAATCCGCCCGCCCGCGACTCCGCCGAATTGGCTGCGCTTCAATGAATCGCGGAGCGGAGTTGCCTTCTGCCGGGCGTTCAAATCATAGTTCCGCAAAAATTCGAACACGTCGCCGTGGAAGCTGTTCGCGCCGCTCTTCGTAACGATATTGACGATGCCGCCGGGGTGCAATCCGTATTGCGCGGGTACCGCGTTGGTCTGCACACTGAACTCCTGCACCGCATCAGGGAAGGGTATCGGCAAATTTACATTACTGAAGGCGTCGTTATTATCCCCGCCATCAAGCAGGTAACTGACCCCGTTTGCCTGGCCGCCCGCCACCGAAAATGTGCCCGATTGCGCCGAGCCTTGGATGTTCTTACTGCCGGTGAGGTCGCCGGCGGGCGCGGTGGTGCCCGCGCCGGTAAGCGTTAACAGTTGAGTCAGGTTGCGCCCGTTCAGGGGCAGTTCCGTGATTCTGCGCTGATCGATGACCTGCGAAATAGAGTTTTCCTTCGTTTCGACCATGCCGGCGTTGGCGGTCACCTGGATACTTTCCGTAACCGCGCCGACCTCTAATTGGACCTTGATCTCAATATTCGCGGCCACCTGCAGTACAATTCCGTTTTGTACATAGGTCTTGAACCCGGGGGCCGTGGCCTCCAGGCGGTAGCTGCCCACGGGTTGGTTGGGAAACGAATAACGGCCCGTCGCGTCGGACGTTGTCGCGCGCACCTGGCCTTTTTCCAGATCGACCAGGCGGACCTGAGCGCCCACGATCGATTGGCCCGTGGGATCCGTTACGTATCCGTCCACTTCCGCTACCGCGACCTGTTGGGCCAACGCGCCCGAGGCGAGTCCGAACGCGGCGAGACACACGGCCGCCCACGTCCCAAACTTACAGGAAAACATTCTGATTACTCCTTACCAAAATCAAACTTATGTTTACACCCTCTACGTGTAAACGGATTGCCGAGACTAAGTTGCTCCGTAGGGGCCAAAGTCCAGAACGAAGCGGTGGTAATCGTATTCTTTAGCAGAGGCGAGTGGAAGTCAAGAAGGCCGTAGTAGCCCTTAAGGGCCATGCCGGAATTAACAGACTTATTATTCCTTGGGGCCGATCCCCAAAGTTCTCATTTTTCGGTAGAGATTTGACCGTTCCAGCCCGAGTAACTCCGCCGTGCGCGTGACGTTGCCGTGAGTTTCTTCGAGCTTCTTCGTAATATAGTCGCGCTCGGCCGCTTCGCGGACCTCCTGCAGGCTTCCAAAACGGTCCATGGCGCGCTCGACCGGCTTACGGCTGCCCGCCAGGGGAATATGACGGGCGTCCACACGAACCTGCGGATTCAGGATGACGATGCGCTCGATCAGGTTCTTCAGTTCGCGTACGTTGCCGGGCCAGTGGTAGTCCGTCAGGATCCTATAGGCTTCCGGCGTAAGTTCCTTGGGCTTGCGTCCATACGCAGTCGTGAACTCGCGCAGGAAGTGATCCGCCAGCAGCACGATATCCTCGCGCCGGTCGCGCAGCGGCGGCACGAAAAATGGGATCACATTGAGCCGGTAGAAGAGGTCCTCGCGAAAATTCCCCCGCTCGATCTCTTCTTCCAGGTTCTTGTTCGTCGATGCCACCACTCGCACGTCTACCTGTACCCACGCGGCCGCGCCCACCGGTTCGAAGCGCTGCTCCTCGATCGCCCGTAAGACCTTGGCCTGCGTCCGTAGGCTCATGTCGCCGACCTCGTCCAGAAACAGCGTGCCTCCGTCGGCCTTCTGAAACTTACCGGTCTTATCTTCCTCCGCACCCGCCCGGCTACTCCTCGCATGGCCGAACATCTCGCTTTCGATCAGCTCCTCGGGAATAGCGGCGCAGTTCACCTCCACAAACGGCTGCCCGGCGCGCGGGCTCATGGCGTGGATCGCGTGCGCCACCAGTTCCTTGCCGGTGCCGCTTTCACCATAAATCAGGACGCGGCCGTTGGTGCCCGCCATCAGGCCGAGCTGTTGACGCAGCGCCTTCATCGGCACGCTCTCGCCGATGATGCGGTATCGCGTGTTGGTCGCGTCCTTCAGGCGCGTATTCTCGATTTCCAGCGCACGCCGCGAAAGCGCATTTTTCACTACCACCGCGACCTTGTCGATGGATAGCGGCTTCTCCAGAAAATCGAACGCCCCCAGCTTGGTGGCGCGGACCGCCGCCTCGATGCTGCCGTGCCCGGAGATCACGACTACTTCCGGCCGCTCGCCAACCGGCATCTCCTGGACGCGCGCAAGCACGTCCATGCCGTCCATCCCCGGCAGCCAAATGTCCAGCAGCACCAGTTCGAACTCGCCGCCCG
>JAICMB010000238.1 GCA_025929455.1 Bryobacteraceae bacterium
CGTCGGCCAACCTCTCGATGTCGCGCGCGCCGTTGTGTTCTTCGCGAGTGAGCTCGGCGATTTCGTGACGGGCCAGACGGTGTGGGTCGACGGCGGGCTATTCAGCAAGCCCGCGTGGCCGTATTGAATATGAGCACCTTTGCCGCGATCGAAGCAGGTGGCACTAAGTTCGTGTGCGGCGTCGGCTCCGCACCCGGCGAGCTTGAGACCGCTTCGTTTCCCACCACCACGCCCGCCGCGACTGTGGTCAGCGTCGTCGCGTTCATTCGCGATCGCGCCGGCGCGCAGCTGACCGCCGCCGGAATCGGTTCGTTTGGTCCGGTCGATCTCGATCGCGATTCCGCCACCTACGGCCACATCACGTCCACTCCGAAACTGCCCTGGCGCAATTTCGATCTGCGCGGCGAGGTCGCGCGCGCGTTGCGCGTTCCGGTCGGCTTCGATACCGATGTGAATGCCGCCGCGCTCGGCGAAGCTCTCTGGGGCGCGGGCCAAGGTCTGGAGGACTTCGTTTATCTCACCATCGGAACCGGTATCGGCGGCGCGGCCATGGCTAACGGGCGCGCCATTCACGGCCTGTCGCATCCCGAGATGGGCCACATCCGCATTCCGCAGGACCGCTCGCAAGATGACTTCGCGGGCGTCTGCCCCTATCACGGCGATTGTCTAGAAGGCCTCGCATCCGGTCCGGCCATTGAAAAGCGTTGGGGCAAACCCGCGCGCGAGTTGGATCCGGACCACCCGGCGTGGGCGCTGGAAGCACACTATCTCGCGCTCGCGCTCGTCAACTGGATTTGCACGCTATCCCCGCGCCGCATCATCATTGGCGGAGGCGTGATGCAGCGCCAATTCCTGTTCCCGATCATCCGCGCCGAAGTCATAAGACTGCTGAACGGCTACCTCCAACTCCCCGACGAATACATCGTCCCGCCCGCACTCGGCAACCGCGCCGGCCTGCTAGGCGCCTTCGCCCTAGCCGCCTCCGCCAGCCAAGGAGAGGGTGCATGAACGCAATTCAGAAAATTCCGGAGGCCGCGCTTGCCACGGCCGCCGTTCGCGCAACCCGGCTCGTAACGCGGATTAAGCGCGTACACGCCCGCGAGCGAGATCACATCACCCACGTTCAGCAACAACACTCTGGCTATCTTCAGCAAAGATACCCGACAGAGAGCATGAAGTAAAGAGTAGAACGGCTTTCTGCACTGACATTGCTGCCTTCTTGCAAACGGTTCAGCTTAACAGTCCACGGTATGCCGGTCTGAAACTCACGTTCCATCAGACACGGCGAGCCGTCGCTACACCCGGATCACCCCCACATGGTTCCCTGACACCCCGTGCCGCTTCACCACCAAAATCATAGCCGGCGCCGCACCGCCCTTTGGAATGATCTGTTCCACCGTGTACATCGAGTCGAGCACCTTCGGATTCGCACCCGACGCGCCGGTCGCCTCAACCACGCGCATATTTCCACCCGCCGCGCACTGGGGAGCATACGATTCCACAACAGCGACATGCCCAGGATTTGTCTTCACCGAATTGCCGTGCATCCAAACCAGGAGATCGCCTTGCCGCACCTGGCTCGGATCGTTCACGGCCTTCGCCGCGCTGAAATATGAAGCCGCACTGGTGTTGCGCACCGTATTACTCGAGTACACTCTTTTGCCACACGCAACGAGATAGTTCGTGACAAAACCCGAACAATCAATACCGAGGTGGTCATCGCAATAGCTTTGTAGCGATGGCTGGGTTACCATCCGTATCTTGCTCGAGCGTACTGCCCATTCCAGCGCCAATTCATAATCCTGCGGAGCGCCCTTACCCATCGCCGCCGTCCGAATACGCTCTTTGTTCGAGTTGAACCATACATCGTGCGTGGAGCCGCGTGTCACCGCGTTGTAGTCCCGTCGTTCCTCCGTGCCGTCCGCCCAGTCCATCATGAAGTACTTCTTGAGTTGCACCACATACGTACCGTTCCGGCAAACCCTCGCGACGGAATCTTCGATAACTGAGTTGACCTTGAGATTGCGGTACTGTCTCATAAACTCTACCGGTGTCGGCATATGTTCCTCTTGGCTGCTATCGCCCGCGTCGGCGAATCGCGGTCCCATCGACGGGCATGCGCGGCTGTGGTGGGACGCATGACCTGCTTTGCGCCGAGTCCGCCGCGTTTCGCACCGCCGCCTCCGCCCGTGACCCTTCCGGAATGCGATCGGTCACGCATGCTCCATTCGGTGCGATCTTGGCAACAGCAAAATAGGTCCGCGTCACTCTTGCGGGGTTGTCATTGTCCTCCCGCGCCTGCACGCGAACAATCAGCGCGATCGGAACTTTTCTCCCGTCCCTGGTCGCGACCCGCCACTCCGCTTTCTCACCCAGCGTGGACATATAGCGAGTGACAAACTCCTGGTATTTCAGCGGACGTATGCGTTGAGCTCCATCGACAATGTCAATGGACTTGCGCCCTGCATCCACCCGGCGCACGATTAGCGAGTAACCGGCGACGCCCGGACATACCAGGTACGGTGTTTCGTCCGGGTCTTGCTTATCGGATTCCTGCTTGCACGCCGCCCCGCTAAGGTCCGTGTAGACGGATTCGATTCCGCTTTTCGAGGTCACGGCGGTGTCGCCATCGCCCAAGGAGCAGCAGCACAGCGGGAGAAGACTCAATGCGGCCGCGCCAACGACGGACAGCTTCATATTCGTCCTCCCATGCAGTAAGCGGAGCGGCGATTCGAAAAGGGCCAGAAAACCACCAGCGCCATTGCAACTCCGTCTTACTCTGCTGCAATAAGCGCCCAGCACACGATTGCACTACACACTGAACTCCACCGTCCGAATGCCTTGTAGATTTGCGCTGCGAGCTCCGCCTGCTCCCGGAGACTGCCCTCTGCCTTGATCTGCGGATCCGATACGTTGCGGACCGCGACCCATCGCGGCGCGTCCTGCCCCATCTGGCCCGCAACGAGTCCGAGTACCGCGTCACCCATTTCCGACACATCCCCCAGCCCCTGCAGCTCGTAGAAATTGTTCGAGGTATCAAAGCCGAAGAAGTCGGTTGTTAGGACGGAGGACGCCACCTCACCCGGCGCAACGGTCACCACCTCCGGCCCCCTGGTGTTCTCTTTCGGTAATTGATCGGCATTGGCCTTAAATAGCTTTTTCGCTTTCGCCAGATACTTCGTTTTCGCCGCAACGCTGCTGTAAGTGGCGCTATGAAACGGCGCGTTTTTGAACTTCGATGTACAGTCGAACCGCACAACCGGGCTAACCACTACGTCGCCCACTTCGAAACGCTTTCCGATTCCACCCGCCGTCCCCGTCGTGATCACAAGCTTCGGCCGCGTCTCAGTCAAAATCTGGGCCCACACATCAACGTTCGGTACTTTCGGACCGTCCTGTGACATGTGCGATTCGGACTTAAACACGACCACATTCTTCCCGTGAATCTCACTCGTCCAGTAAGCACCCAGGCGTTTCGCCTGCAGCGCCGGGCAGCCAGGCCGCATTTTCTTCGAAATGCTTTCGAACTTGTGCGTGTATGATTGGTAATCGTTTCGCGAATCCTTGCCCGGTGTAAAGACTCGGCTGAGCGCGTGGCCTTCGTCGACGGTCCACGTGACGACAAGCACATCCGCTTTGGGAAGAGGATTCGACGGTGCGCCGCCTGGCGCATTGCCGGTTTCGGGTGCCAACCCGTCCGGCCAGGAAATCTCCGTAAACCGCGAGAGTCCCGTGGCAGTCGAGAACGCCAGAAACTCCCGTCCCTCAGGCCCCTCAGAATCGAAATCGATAATTTCGCGCTGCAGGTCCTCAACGTCTGCCGTGCTCGCCGCGCGGCTAAACGCGAACGTGGACGGCGGCGCGGGCCTGGCGATCGGATCGAACCCGATGTTCCGCTTCGCCCATTCACGATCGACAATCATAGCTCGTCATATAAGCGTTTTTCCCGTCCAAAGCGTGACATGCCCATGGGTCAGGCGTCCACAACAGGCCTGAAGGACGACGTCAGTAAAGCTGCTTACGCAAAAGCGGGCGGGCGAGTTATGCGCGTGCTAGTCGGGCGTGATCTACACGACCATTTGATCGTGGAAATTAGGAGCCGCTAGTGCGGGCACACGATGGGCGTTGTACCCCGGACCAGTACAGTAGCGTCGCAGCCGTATGTCGTGAAGGCAGCCTGGACATCCGCCCGGGTACCGAACGTGAGTTCAATATCCTTGCTGCCGTTTGCTGTCAGGCTCGAATTCACCAGTGTGAGCGTCGCGTTGTCGGCGAGTATGCCAAATTGAGTGTTCTGGTTGCTGACGATTTTTGCCTGATTGGATACTGTCACGGTCGATCCAGTTCGGGTTATGACTCCCGAACCGGTATTGTCGTGCGCATTTATGTTACTGAAACCCGGCGCGCCAGAAAACTGCGGGATATTGAACACCGTGACCACCGAGCCTTCTTGAATCAGAATGCCGTTGCCGGGTCCGAAGGGACCGCCTCCATTGCTGAACGTGTTGAGACTCGAACCTGCGTCGAGGTCGAAGCCTGCCTTGGAATTCACAGAAACACCATTCACACCATTGCCGGACGCGTTAATCGTGCCGCCAAAGGTGACCATGTGAGCGCCGGAAACGACGGTGAGTCCGTCGGCCAAATTGTTCGTGAAATTCAGGACCGTCGCCGCATCGCTGACAAAGGCATTACCGCTCGTAGCCACTTGCATGCCGAGTGCGTTGCCCGAGAATGTCGCGTTCGCCTGTGTAAACGTGATTGAACTGCCATTCACGTTTACTCCGAATACCTGATTGGCGGTCGAGGCGAAGGTACCGGTGACGGTTGCGGCGGACCCGGTCTCAAGGTCGAGTCCGTGAAGTTTATTGTTCGCGACGGTCACGCCTGTCAGTATTGCGCTCGAGGAGGTTTGAAGCGAAATCCCGAACAGTGCGTTGTCATGCGACGACACATTTGTCAACGAAACGTGGGCGCCGTTGAGCCCGACGATGCCACTGAGACCGTTACGAACCTCCAGGTTTGAGAGCGAAACGGCATGAACGCCGGCGATGGTAACGGCATCCTGTTGGCCGCCGTCGATAATGGCGGTGCCTACGCCGGTGATCGTGAGTCCGTCCGTGCTGATGACGATGGGCCCGGCACAGACACCCGTAAACTTGACTGCCTTCGGTCCCTTGCCATCATTCACAGCTTTCGCAAGCGATCGGTGGCTACAATCGATTACGTCGTCAGCGTAAGCGGAAACTGCGAGGGTGACAACCGCAAGCGACAACGCTGCCATTTTCGTAATCTGCATCGCAATCCTCCCTGTGTTCCGCGGTATACCGTGCAGAAGATGCGCGCTCCTCGCCGGCACCACGTCTCGTGTGGAATTCAATTAGCAGCAGAAAGGTTAACAAATCTAAAAATGCGCGGTATGCGCACTGAGTATCGTTAAAAATGTGAACGGCGCGGGCCGCCTGCGTCGACCTCAGGCCACCGCGCCCGTTTCTTCCGCGCCCGCTGCCGTGAAGTACACGCAATCAGGATGCTGGAACACCAGCGCGCTCACGCTCGCCTCCGGCTCCATCATCATGCCTTCGGTCAGCGCCACGCCGATTTCTTTCGGATCGATCAGCTTCCAAATCGCCTGCTGATCCTCCATGTTCGGACACGCGCCGTAGCCGAAACTGTACCGCTTGCCTCGATACCGCGACGTGAAGCGCTCCTGCATCGTCATCGCGGGCGGATCGGGGAAGCCCCAGTCTTCGCGAATGCGCCGGTGCAGCCACTCGGCCGTTGCTTCGGCGGTTTCGGTGGCCAACGCCAGCA
>JAICMB010000391.1 GCA_025929455.1 Bryobacteraceae bacterium
CTGCGCAACGTCTACGCTTTGAACGCGCATGAGCAACTCGCCTTTGCGCACGGTGTCGCCCAGCCGTACGCGCACATCGACGACGCGCCCGGATGCCAGGGAGATGACGGGCACATTGTGCGATACGTCCGCGGTCACACTGCCCGTGACGTTTAGCTCCGGGGCGGCGCGGTGTTCGCCGACAGTCACGAGCGGGAACTGGTCCGGATGGTCCACTTTGAAATTGCCGGCGTCCTGCTCCTGCTCGATTTGCACAGGTGGGGGTTCGTCAAAATGCGGGCTCGCTTCCGCTTTCGATCCGCAGCCGGAGAGCAAGAAGGGGAGGGAGCACACGGCGGCCAAGGCTACTGCGGGCAAAAGATGGCGGAGGATTGCGTGTGCGGACGAGTGGCCGGTTGACAACCGGCCGCAGGTTAACAACCTGCCCCACACGGCAGCGGAGCCGCAACCAAATCGTACGCGACGCCTTATATGCCGGGCGTTTTCTGCAGCGGGCGAAGCGGGTCTGGAGACCCGCTGCAGGCCTGGAGGCCTGCCCCACGACGGAAACTGCGCATGCTGCGAAGAAATTAGGATGTAGTAGTACACATGCGCGCGGCGTGCCGCTGGGATTTGTGCGCCCTGCGAAGATTCTGAGATCATCCAATCACCTCCGTGCCCGCGGCGTAATTCAACTGGCTCGCGGCCGTGAGGTATGCGCCGATCAAGTTCAAATAGCTCAACTGCACGGTGCGGTAGTCTTGTTGCGCTTGCAGGAAATCGAGCAAGGATGCGCCGCCGTGCTGATACGCGAACGACACCGTCTCGCGCACGCGTACCGCCTGATCGAGATACTGCGCTTTATACGGGCGCAGCAAATTCAAATTGCTGATAACCATCGCGTACGCCGAATCGACATCGCTCAATACCTGCGTTTCGCTTGCCACCCGCAGTCTTTCCGTGCGGTTGACATCTTCCGCGGTGCGTAGCTTCTCGCCCTGATTGCGGTCGAAAATGCGAATCGGAATCGTTACGCTGACGCCGAAGTACGCCGGAATCGGCGGATTACGTGCGAAATCGGCGCTGAACACCGGGTCCGCCGAGCCGTTGGCTATCGCCAGGCGATGATCCATCTCGGCTCTATGCACCGACTGCACGGCTGCGCGCAGGTCCGGCCGCGTTTCGAGCGCCGTTTGCCGCACCGACGCGAGCGAGGGCACTTGCTCGTTGAATGCAAACGCTCCTGCAACGTCGAGCTGTTCCACGGGCGTGCGGTCGTTCAACAGCATCAGAAGCTGAATTTTCGCAGTGCGCAGATTCACATCCGCTGTCCGCACGTCGGCGATGTACTGCACGCGTTGCAACTCGAGACGGTCCAGGTCGATGCGCGCGATGTCGCCCGCCTGGAAACGGTCGCGACTCAACGCGAGCACACGGTCGTAATAGGAAAGGTTTTCGCGCGCGAGCGCCAGCACGGCCTTCTGCTGCAGAATAGACACGAACGCGTTGCGGAGATTGAACAACAGCGTGCGTTCCTGGTCCGCCAGGTCCGATTGCGCAATGCCCGTAGCTTCCTGCGCGCTCTGGCGCCGCAGTTCGCGCTTATGCTGCCGCTCGTGCAGATAGCTGGCCGAAGCAAACGGCAGCGCATTCGCGAGCGGCTGATACGGATTCGCCGTGAACGGGTTTAACTGATCGACAGTCGCCGTGAACTCCGGATTTGGCCGCAGCCCCGCCGTGATTTCCTGCGCGCGCGATTGTTCGATTCCGATCCGCGCGGCCTGCAGCGTGGGGTTTGTCGTGGCCATACGCTGCCGGATTTCCTCCCATGTGAAAGCGTGCTGCGCCATAGCGCCCTCGATCAGAGCGGTAGCGAGAAGCGGGAGAGCTCCTTTCATGGACACATGGCGCAGCATCACCAGGGGGTCGAATTTGGGGGCATAAGCAGCGAGGCATGTGCGGGGTGTACAGGGAGCACGCCGTAGCGCCAGGGCCGTCTTAGCCCCCTAATTCGAACTCTAGTCACTCACGCCCGAAGTGTCCAGCTATCTTTCGGTTAGCGGGTCTATCGTTTGGCTGTGGGAAACTATCTTTAGATCGTTTCCAGCTATTTTTAGCCGATTACCGTCACTCCCGCGCATCCGGACACGTAGAATGCAGACAGAGACCACGCTCGCTCTTCCACGCATTCCTATGGTGTTCTTGCTTCGCGGCGGTACGAAAGTCGTCCTCCTGCGTGCTGCCGTCATGATCGTCTGCATCGCGCTCGCCGACTGGCGGGTGGATGGCGATGTTCCGCTGGGATTTTTGTATCTGTTCCCGATGGTGCTCGTCGGCAGCGTTCTGAGCCGTTCGGGTATTGCTGCTGTTGCGGGTCTATGCACCGCACTCACGGAATTCTTCGATGCTTTTGCGTGGTCCGTTGCATCGGGCGTGCCGCGCGACATTCTGATCTTCGCGGCGTTCTGCGGCGCAGGTTTGGTCGTTTACGAAGCGGTGCGCGGACGCCACGCGGCGTTGCGCCATGTTCAGCAGATTCAAGCCGAGATGACCGCGCGCCAGGACGCCGAGGAGCAGTTGAAAGTGCTCGTGGAGAGCAGCCCCGCCGCGATTTTAACGGCCGGTCCGGACGGCTGCGTGCTGCTCGCCAACGATGCCGCCCACCGCATGCTCGCTCTGCCCGCCGGTGCGCTGCGTGGCATCTCGTTGGCGCAATACTTGCCTGCGCTGGCACACGTTCCCGCGGCCGGCAATAACGGCCCGGGCTTCCGCACGGCGATGCAGTGCCGCGGCCGCCGGCACGACGGCGAAGCATTTGTCGCCGACGTGTGGTTCTCCACCTATCGCACCGCCGCGGGACCGCGACTCGCCGCCATGATCGTCGATGCGTCGGAGGACCTGCGTAACCGTGAGCAACTGGGCTTGCATCAACTTCTCGCCGCTTCGCGAATCCTGGTGGGCGCGGTCTCGCACGAGGTTCGTAATGTGTGCGGCGCCATCGCGCTGGTGCATGCGAATCTGGCGCGCGGCGGAGCGCTCGCCGGCAACAAGGACTTCGAGGCGCTCGGAACCTTGATCGATGCGCTGGAAAAGATTGCGGCGATGAACCTGCGCCAGACGGCGAACCAGGCCGCGCGAACGGATCTGCCATCCCTGCTGGAAGAGCTGCGCATCGTGATCGAACCCTCGCTGCGTGAGAGCGGCATCGAAGTGCGTTGGACCATCGCCGACGGCCTGCGCCCGGTCTGGGCCGAACGGCAAAGCCTCATGCAGGTTTTTCTCAATCTGATCAAGAACAGCGAGCGCGTTCTGCTCGACAGCGCGGCACGCGAGATCACGGTGTCGGCTACCGATGGCGCGCGCGGCGCGGTGGTACGGTTCACCGACACCGGCCCCGGCGTGTCTAATCCGGCGCAGCTCTTCCGCCCCTTTCAACACGGCGCGCAGGCGACCGGCCTCGGCCTGTATCTCTCTCGCGCGCTGGTGCGCTCCTTCCGCGGCGATTTGCGCTACGAGCCGCAATCGCCTGGCGCCGCTTTCGTCGTCGAACTCTCCACCGCCCCTTCGGACAAAGATGCCTATGAGCCAGGAGATCCGGATTCTGCTGGTCGACGACCACAGCCTCTTCCGGGAGAGCCTGAGCCGGTTGCTACAGGCCGAGCCTGACTTGCGCGTGGCCGCCACCGGCGCCTCCATTCCCGAGGCGCTCGCGGCCCTCGAACGGGAACCCGTCGATCTCGTGCTGCTCGATCAGGACCTCGGGGAAGGGCAGGGCACGTCCTTCATCGACCTCGCCCGCCGAAAAGGGTTCGCCGGTCGCATTCTCATGGTGACCGCGGGCATGAGCGACACCGACACGCTCGGCGCACTCGAGAAGGGCTGCGCCGGAATTTTTCTGAAGTACAGCCCGCCCGCGCAGTTGGTGGACGCGATTCATCGCGTCATGAATGGGGAAACCTGGGTCGATCCCAAAGCCGTGCCTTCGCTCGTGTCGGCCGCCGCCGGCCGCTCGCAGGAGGAGCGCACGGTTGCCCCCCTCAGCGCGCGCGAACGTGCCGTGCTCGACGCCGTCATGGAAGGACTCACGAATAAGGAAATCGCTGGCCGCCTCGACATCACGGAAAGCGGTGTGAAATGGATTCTGCAACAACTTTTCGATAA
>JAICMB010000687.1 GCA_025929455.1 Bryobacteraceae bacterium
AACTACGCCCCGGCGCGTACAATGAGCAACGTCGCCATGAAGCATTGGATGTTTGCTCTCGCGGCCATATGTGCGCTCGGCCGCCTCAGCGCCCAACAGTTTACCTGGCAGCCGTCGCCGGGACACACGCAAATCCCTATATGGCCCGCCCAAGCGCCGGATGACCAACGTGTCGCGGGCCCGGAGTCTGCTGAGTCCTCGGGGCAAAAATACCCAATCGCCGGCAGACCGGCCGTCGGCGTGAGCAACGTGACGCGACCCACCATCACGGTCTATTCGCCGAAAGGCAAGAATACCGGCGCGGCGATTGTCGTCTTCCCGGGTGGCGGTTATCAGGTCCTCGCCATCGATCTCGAAGGCACCGAGGTCTGCGATTGGCTCACGCCCAAGGGCATTACCTGCGTGCTGTTGAAGTACCGCGTGACGGACGTGGGTCCGTATCCGAAATCGGGTCCGTACCCGGAATCGCAGATGGCGCTCGAAGACGCGCAGCGGACCATGGGACTCGTGCGCCTCCACGCCGCCGAGTGGCACATTGACCCGCAGAAGATCGGTGTGCTCGGCTTCTCCGCGGGCGGCCATCTGTCGGCCGCCATTAGCACGCACTACGCGAAGCGGCTGTACCCGCGCGTCGATGCCGCGGATAACGAAAGCTGCCGCCCCGACTTCGCCATCGCGATCTATCCCGGCCATCTCTCGCTATCCGCGGCCGAGTGGGACGCCAAACAGGGCACGAAAAAGTATGTGGTCCCGCATGCCGCAGACGCCGACAAACAGCTCACGCTGAATCCCGCCGTTCCCGTCATTCCGCGGACGCCGCCCACGTTCTTGCTGCAGGCCGAAGACGACCACGTCGACAACGTAAACGATTCCTTGGCCTACTACGTCGCCCTGAAAAATGCCGGCGTTCCCGTCGAGATGCACTTGTACGCGCACGGCGGCCACGCCTTCGGCCTGCGCCGCACCAAGCTTCCGATTACCGCGTGGCCTGAGTTAGTCGAAACGTGGCTGCGTACGATCGGGATGATCTCGCAGTAAGCACTCGCGAAGGCCGCTCTACTTCGGGCCGCTCGCCATCCCCGGCACTTCCGGCGCCAGCACCTCGCCATCGACCATGCGCGTCTGCGCACCGCCCGCCTCCATGTAGATTGCGTTCGGGATCGCGCAGAGCATGTTCATGTTCACGTCCCCGCCGCCATGAGACGCGACGCTCAACCCGGCAGCATCCGCAATGGCCGCAATCTCGAGCCATTCGGTCACCCCGCCCGCGCGCCGGTTATCGGGTTGCACAACATCCGCGCCCCGCCGCTGGATCAGTTCATTGAACTGGTACTTCATATAAAGGTTCTCGCCGGTAGCGATGCGGATATCCAGCGCTTTCGCCAACTCCGCATATTCGGCCATGTCCTGCGGTGGAAGCGGCTCCTCATACCAGAATGCGCCCATCTGCTGGTACACCTTCCCGCGCTGGATCGCCTCGTTCAATGAGAACACCTGGTTGGCGTCGATCATGATTCGCCGGTCCTTGCCGATCAACTCCTGCGCGACACGGATTCGCCGTTCGTCGTCGGCAAGGCTGTGCCGGCCCACTTTCACTTTCACCGCGCGGTACCCCTGTTTCAGCGCTGCCTCGATCTGTTTGCGATATCGCGACAGGTCCTCATCGTTGTCGTAATACCATCCGCACATCGAGTACACCGGCATGCGGTCACGGTAGGCGCCCAGCATTCGCCAGACAGGCATGCCGGCGTGCTTGCCGAGGATGTCCCAGACTGCAATGTCCGTCGCCGCGATCGCGAACTGCGTCACTCCGGTCAAGCCCTGGTATTGAAGCCCGTTGTACAAGATTGCCCGGATCTTCTTCGGGAATGCCGGGTCCTGTCCTATAACGAGGGGCTTGACCTCCTCTTCAAGGATCGTCTGCACCACCTTCGGCCCGCCCTCCACCGCTCCAAACGACGAGGTCGCGTAACCGGTGATCCCGGCGTCCGTCAGCACCCGGAGTTGCACGGAGCCGGAATGAACCCCGAGCGTCTGCAAAGCGTCGTAGTACGGTTCGTGATTCGGATTAATCTTGAGGGTCGTTTCGAGACCAGTGATCTTGAGCGATCGCCGTTGTTCCGCGGCAACGGCCAACGCGGGGAGGGCAAGAAAGGTGCGTCGGAGCATCGGGCCATTCTATCGCGACGCGTGCGCAGAGTTGCACTACAAATCCTAATTTTGTTCGCAGCGCGCGCACATTCCGCCGTGGGGCAGGCTTTCAGCCTGCGGCGGGTCTTTTGAGGAACTTCCCCGCGCCGACGCTCCGAGGTGGGGCAGGCTTTCAGCCTGCGGCGGGTTTCCAAACCCGCCTCGTCCACCGCCGCACGATGCCCCGGGTTCACTGGCGAGACTCAGTTCCTTGTAGCCCATGCCCGGCTTCGAC
>JAICMB010000325.1 GCA_025929455.1 Bryobacteraceae bacterium
AGCGGCGCGCTGCTCGCCACCGAAAACATCGAGCACAGCTACCCGCACTGCTGGCGCTGTCACAACGCGACCATCTTCCGCGCGACGGAGCAGTGGTTCATCGGCATGGACCGCAACGACCTGCGCCAGCGCGCGCTGCACGCCATCACGCAGGTGCAGTGGCTGCCCGCCTGGGGCGAGGACCGCATCTCCAACATGGTGGCCACGCGCCCCGATTGGTGCATCTCGCGCCAGCGCGTCTGGGGCGTGCCGATTACCGTTTTCTACTGCGAGCAGTGCGCGGAGCCGCTCACCGACCGCAAGGTGCTGGACCGCGTTGTGCGCCTCTTCGCCGAACACACCGCCGACATCTGGTATGAAAAGAGCGCCGCGGAGTTGATCGGCCCCGGCGTGCACTGCGCGCGCTGCGGCGGCACGGAGTTCCGCAAGGAGATGGATATTCTGGATGTCTGGTTCGATTCCGGCTCCAGCCATCTCGCGGTGCTGACGCCCGCCAACCATCTGCCTTGGCCTTCGGACATGTATCTCGAAGGCGGCGATCAGTATCGCGGCTGGTTCCAAAGCTCGCTGCTGGTCGGCGTCGGGTTGCGCGGCGAAGCGCCCTATCGCGGAGCGATCACGAACGGCTGGACGCTCGATGAGCAGGGCCGCGCGATGTCGAAGTCGCTCGGCAACGGCATCGAGCCCGAGGACATCGTGAAGCAGTACGGCGCGGATATTCTGCGCCTGTGGGTCGCGTCGGTCGAGTTCACTGCCGATATGCGCCTGGGCACTCGCGCACTCGCGCAGCTCTCCGACGCCTACCGCAAGCTGCGCAACACGTTCCGGTACGCGCTCGGTAATATCAGCGACTTCGATCCGGCACGCGATGCCATCCCGCTAGAGCAGATGCTGGAGATCGATTTATGGGCGTTGCAGCGCGCCGCCGATCTCGTGAGCCGCTGCCGCGCCTGGTACGGCGAATACGCGTTCCATAAGGTTTATCACGCCATCTACGATTTCGCGACAACGGATCTGAGCGCGGTCTATTTTGACGTTCTGAAGGACCGTCTGTACACCACCGCGCCGCGCTCGGAGGCACGCCGCAGCGCACAGACGGCCGTGTACCGATTGCTGTATGCGCTGGTGCGCCTCACCGCGCCGCTGCTCGCGTTCACCTGCGAAGAAGTCTGGGGATACTTGAAGAAACCCGCCGGTGCGCCCGAGAGCGTGCACGTCGCGGTGTTCCCCGAGCCTGAAGAGCTTACCGGCGGCATGAGTGAAGGAACGGTGCGCCGGCTTGAAAACTGGGATCGCCTCCTTGCCGTTCGAGAAGAAGTACTGAAGCGTCTTGAAGTAGCGCGCGTTGAGGACAAAATCATCGGCGCGTCGCTCGAAGCGCGTGTGCGTCTGCGCGCCGGCGGTGATCTCTATTCCTTACTTCAGCAATACGCGGCCGATCTGCCGGCGCTGTTCATCGTGTCGCAGGTCGCGCTCGAAGAAGAACCCGCCAACGGCGCCGCCGCGCCCCTGCACATCACGGTGGAACGCGTGCCGGACAGCAAGTGCGAGCGCTGCTGGAAATATTTGCCCGAAGTAGGCCAGAATGCCGAATTCCCAACACTCTGCCACAACTGCCAGGACGCTATCCGCGCCATCCTTGCCGGTTGATGTGGGGCCGCGCGTAGCCGCACTGCTCATTGCCGTGGCCGTGGTGGTTCTCGACCGTATGACCAAGCTGGTGGTCCGCGCGGGCGTGTCGCCGTGGGACACCATTCCGGTGATCCCCGGCTTCTTCAACATCGTGCACACGGAAAATCCGGGCGTCGCGTTCGGCATGTTGGCCGGTGCGCACGGCGCCTGGCGCGGGCTGCTGTTGGTTGCGGTCTCGGCGATCGTGCTGGCACTGATCGGCTATCTCGTGCTGCGGCCGCTGCCGCGCGGGCAGCGCGTAAACTGGCTGATACGCACCGCGCTCGCGCTCATTCTGGGCGGCGCCGCGGGGAATCTTTACGATCGCATTGTACACGGCGCGGTCACGGATTTCGTCGAAGTATATGCGGGCTCTCACTATTTCCCGGCGTTCAATGTAGCTGACAGCGCCATCACGGTCGGCGCCGCTCTGCTCATCCTCGACATGATCCGGGAACACCGCCGTGTCCAGGAATCCACACGTTAAATGCTTCCCAAACTCATTTCGATCGGTTCGTTCTACATTCCCACCTACGGCGTGCTGGTTGCGCTCGGGTTTCTGGTGGGTTTGTGGGTGACAGTGCGCCTGGCAAAACAGATCGGCCTGCCCGTCGAGAAGGTCACGAACCTGGTGATCTACTGCGCGCTGGCCGGACTCGCGGGCGCAAAGCTCCTGATGTTCCTGTTCGACTGGCGCGACTACGCGGCCCATCCGGCTGAGATTTTCTCGCTCAGTACGCTGCAATCGGCGGGCGTGTATCAGGGCGGCTTCCTGCTCGCCATCGTTGTCGCGATACTCTACATGCGGCGCAATGCGCTTCCCGGGCTTGCGACCTGTGACGCGTTCGCGCCCGGTATCGCCGCCGGTCATGCCATCGGCCGCATGGGCTGCTTTGCGGCGGGCTGCTGCTGGGGAACCGAAACGCACGTGCCCTGGGCGATCACGTTCACGCGGCCCGACGCGTACAATATGACCGGCGTGCCGCTGAACGAGCCGCTGCACCCCGCGCAGCTATACGAAGCCGGGGCGAACGCGTTGCTGTTCGCTTTTCTGTACTGGCGCTTCGGCAAATCGCACCGGCCGGGCGCGATCTTCGCGCTTTATCTGCTCGGCTATTCGGCAATCCGCTTTGTCGTGGAGTTCTTCCGCTTCCATGAGCAGGGCCTGCACGCGGGCCTGTCCTGGACCCAGTGGATCGCGCTCGGAACGTTAGCCGCGGGAGCCGTTCTGTTTGCGATGACGCGCAAGCACCAGGTCGCGGCCGTGTCGGTCGCCTGAAAACTGTCCTACCATCATGAGACATGGTTTCGCCGAACATGCTCGGCGCCTACGGACCGTGGGCGTCCCAGCTCATGCCAGATCCGCCGGCGCTTTCGTTCCGCCGCGCTGAATTCAAAGACGCCGCCGCGTGGAGCCGGCGCGCGCGCGAGCGCTTCCGCACTGCACTGCTGCAGCCCGACAGTGGACCGACGCCCAAAGCCGAGGTGCAGCACCAGTTCGAATTCGACGGACTCGCCATCGAGCATCTCTCCTGGCAATTGCCATACGGCCCTCCGACTGAAGCTCTGGTTCTGAAGCCGGCGAACGCGCGCGGCCGCCTGCCCGGCGTCATCGGCCTGCACGATCACGGCGGCAACAAGTATTTCGGCGTGCGTAAAATTACGCAGATCACGAAAGACCTGCACCCGCTCATGCGCTATCACCACGATCATTACTACGGCGGCGCCGCGTGGGCGAACGAGCTTGCCAAGCGCGGCTATGTGGTGCTGGTGCACGATGCGTTCACGTTCGGCAGCCGCCGCGTGCGTCTCAGCGATGTGCCCGAAAGAATCAAGGGCCATCTCACGGAAGTCGACCCCGAATCCGAGCAGGAAATCGAGAAATATAACCAGTGGGCCGCCAATGACGAGCACATCATGGCGAAAAGCCTGTTCTGCGCCGGCACGACCTGGCCCGGCGTGTTCACCGGCGAAGATCAGCGCGCGGTCGATTATCTATGCTCGCGCGACGACGTGGACACGCAGCGCATCGGTTGCGCGGGTCTCTCGGGCGGCGGCTTGCGCACGGTGTATCTCACGGGCGTCGATCCGCGCATCCGCTGCTCCTGCTGCGCGGGCATGATGACGACGTGGCGCGATTACATGCTGAACAAGTCCTTCACGCATACCTGGATGGTGTACGTGCCGGGCTTGCCCGAAGACCTCGATTATCCCGAGATCTTCGCCATTAACGTGCCGCACGCGCTCATGGTTCTCAACAATCACGAGGACCAGTTGTTTACAGTTCCGGAAATGCAGCGCGCGGATCGTATGATCGGCGAGATTTATCGAAAAGCAGCCGTCGC
This sequence comes from Bryobacteraceae bacterium, assembly GCA_025929455.1. The sequence continues at coordinate 4,017 of JAICMB010000325.1, forward strand.
GGACCGTTATCGAATGAAATTCTATCCCGGTCCGCACAAATTCGACCGTGATATGCAGGCGGATGCATTCGCCTGGTTCGACCGTTGGCTGAAATCCTGAAACACACGCGCGGGGTTGTGTGTCGTTTCACTGTTCGCGCGGAGCCGGAATGCACCGCGCGCCATGTCGTCAGTTAATTTACAAGAATATAGTAAGAATCCTGTATTGACGCATGTACCTGGCTCTGATATCTAATAGGCAGGACTGGAGGCGTTTTATGCAACGTCCTTACGTTGCCGGGCTTCTGTTGACTTCGGCACTACTCGCCAGTTCCGATGGCGCGCACCGCGTCTTTAGAGACAAAGCTTTTTTCAGCGCGCCGGACCTGGTGGCATTCGTCCATCCCGGACTCGTGGCCACCATTAAAGCCGCGTCCATTGCTTCGGACGGCACGATCAGCGTTTCGTTTACACTGACCGACCCGAAGGGATTGCCGCTCGATACCAGCGGCACAACTACTCCTGGCGTCATCAGCTCCAGTTTTGTTGCATCTTACATTCCCAAAGGCGGCCAGGACTGGGTGACACTAACCTCTCGCGTTCAGAAAAGCCCGATTACCGGAAACAGCGCCAATCAACCGGCTACCGATGCCGGCGGTTCGCTGCAATCGACTGCGAATGGCTATACGTATACGTTTCACACCAAGGCGCCCTCCGGCTTCGACACATCGCAGACGGTTCGCATCGGCATGTATGCTTCGCGCAATCTGACGGATTTCGATCTGGGCACCAA
>JAICMB010000621.1 GCA_025929455.1 Bryobacteraceae bacterium
GCTTTGGGTCATGTGTACTGGCTGGAGCAGACGAGCCCAAACATCGCGCGGCCGGTTTCAGCACAGACATGGGAAATTGCCGACCATGGGCACCACTACTTTGTCACGCGCACACAGTACCTCTTGCATTATTGCTTGCTCATCGGTTCCGGCCTCACCGCCGCCGTCGGCATTTCTGTAGGCCTCAGATTTCAGACGTTTCGTCCGAGGCAGCCAAGCGCCTAACCCCGAGAGTTCTGTTTCGGCGCAGCCCGAAACAGGACACTTGTTGAACAAGCCCGTTGGGAAGTAGCGGTGGGCGTCTAGTCCGCGGGTATGCGGATTGTGTTTTGGCCGGAGATCCCGCGTTGAGCGGCGCGATGCGGCGACAGATCGAACAACGCGCACGTAACTCGTAAGCCCGGGGAGTCGGCGGAGGTGACGATGACGGAACCAGCGCCTGAAACACGGCACGCGTGGCGTGCGGCAATACAGCGGCGCGCCCAGCGACGAAGCGTCGATCGGATGGCAGCCGTGCGGAAGGTCAGCGCGTACATGCGGGTGGTGCGCGGGCGCGCTCGATGTTGCCAATGCGAACGAGCGTGAACTGCTCGCAGTGTCGGCAGCGCAGATGCCAGGCGGGCGGGATGTCCATCTTGGTTCGCACCACGATCACGACGGCGAGCAGAGTCTCGACGATCAGCCGGCGGCGCTTGGCCGACGGATGCATCCAGCCGAAGTAGCGCACGCGGTGCAGTCCGGGAGGAAGCACGTGTTGCAGGTAGCGGCGCATGAACTCGTCCCCATCGAGCGTGCACTCGCGCTTCTGCTGCGTGGCGGTGTCGGTGTAACGGAAGCGAACGTGCTCGTCTGTCGCTTCGATGATCCGCTCGTCACTGATAGCCGTGCGGCCGACGTAGCGGGCCAGGTAGCGCACGACGTTGGCACCGGATCCAGCGGGCTGCGTGTGCACCCACCAGCCGTCGTGTCAGAGTGAACTCGGTAACTGCGCGTGCAGTTCGGGCGCGGCGGCATGCAGCGCCTGGTCCATGCTCCGCCGGAAAGCCGCCGCGAGTGCATCGCCGGGCAGGAGCCAGTCGGGTTTGCGCGCCTTGCGCCACTTGCGGTGATCCGCGCGCAATCCGCCGCCGGGCACGACGAAGTGGACGTGAGGGTGGAGCTGCAGCTGCCGTCCCCAGGTGTGCAGTACGCCGACAAAACCCAGCTCTGCGCCGAGTAATCGTGGTTGGGCGGCGACGCTTTGCAGCGCTGCGGCGGCGCAGTCGAACAGCAGGTCGTACAGCACGTCGGGGCGCGCCGCGAACATCGGCCGCATCGCTTCGGGCACAGTGAACGTCACCAGGAAGTAAGGCACGGGCAGCAGCCGTCTCTCTTGCTTGGCCGTCCACTCGGACGTACCTGCACCACCACAACGCGGGCAGGCGCGGTGGTGGCAGCTGTGATACGCGAAGTCCGTCTCCTCACACGACGTGCAGCGATAGATGTGCCCACCCAGTGCGGGCGTGCGGCAGCGTTCGATCGCGAGCAAGGCGCGGCGCTGCGCCGGCGTGAGGACGGACGAGTCCAGCCACGCCGCGGCCTGCCGCACCAGCCAATCGGCCAGAACGGACATCGCGGAGGAGCGATGGAAGGCGGATTAAGCGGCGGGCTTCAGCTTATCCAACGCCGCGCGAGCACTCGCCTCGTTGACGGCCGTCAGATGCGTGTAGATCAGCGTCGTCTCCAAGGACGAGTGTCCGAGGTACGCCGAAATCAGCCGGATGCTCACGCCTTCTTCGAGCAGGTGCGTAGCATACGAATGTCGCAGTGTGTGCACGTGCGTTGTGGCCGGCAGCCGGGCCTGGGCGCGGGCGAGTTGCATGCAGTGCTGAATAGAGCCGACGCCCATCGGCTCTTGGGCCTGGGCGAGCTTCGGGTTCGAATCCGCCTCGCGCCAGCCACGGCCGACGCCAGGGAACAGCCATCGCGGATGACGGTGAGTGCGCCAGTAATCCTGTAACTCGCGGTAGCACCATACGGGCAATGGAACGAAACGCTCCTTGCGGCCCTTCGTGCGGTGCAAGTGCAGCCGGGGCCCATTGCGGTTGATGTCGGTGACCTCGAGGTTGACCGCTTCTGACACGCTCAACCCGCAGGCGTAGATCAAGCGCAACACCATGCGGAAACGGGGCTCGCGGATCACGCTGAACAAACGCGCCACCTCCTCACGGGTCAGGACCTCCGGCAGCTTCACCACCGACGGCGCACGCACCAGATCGAACAGGCGCCAGTCGCGGTTCAAATGCAGCCGATAAAACGCCGTGAACGCCGCTGCAGCCGTGCGAATCGTCGACGGAGAGTGCCCGCAGGTATCCCTGAGATATAACAGGTGCTCGCGGACTTGATCTTCGTCGAGGACCGCAGGATCGCACTTCTTTCGGTCGGCCAGCCGGCGCACATATCGTAGGTACTCTTCTTGCGTCGCGCGCGAGAGGTGGCGTAGCTTGAGCAGGTCCGCAAAACGGACCAGCGAGTCGGGATCAGAGGCGCGGACCACTGCAATGGTCTTCGCCTTCTTGGCGGTCGATTTATGGTTAGTCATGACCACAACATCCTTGCCGGATCCCGGCTCGCTCTACCACCTTCCAAACCACCGCGTCGGCGGTATATGCACTCCCGCCACTCGTCCCATGTTCCAGACTACCAGCGCCGCGCAGCGGCTTGGTTCAACAAGCCGGTCGAGCCAACGCGCTGCATGAGTCTGCGATTTCGTATAGCCCAGCTCCGCTCCACCTGGCCGCGTCGGTCGAAGAAGA
>JAICMB010000730.1 GCA_025929455.1 Bryobacteraceae bacterium
ATCGAGCAGCGGCTTGTCAATTTCGCGGCTTTTAGCCGTCGAAAGCTGGTACGAGCGCTGAAGCACCGGATAGGGGAAAGAAGTGGCGAGCAGATCGCAATCGTCGAACGGAATCCCTTCCGAGTAGATCGCGTAAACACTCTGCGCTTCCGGCAGGCTCACGACGTAAGTCTTGCTGCGCTGGATGAGCGTCACGTGCGCGCCGTGCGCGTGCAGCTCCTGCGCAACGTCATGCGCGCTGGTGCCGGTGCCGAGCACCAGTGCGTTGTGGCCGCGCCACTCTTCCGCATTTTTGAAATCGCCGGAATGCACTTTGACGCCGCGGAAGCTGTCGAGGCCCGGCACATCTTTGGGATACGTGGGAATGCTGCTGACGCCGGTCGCGAACACGAGATGGCGCGGCCGCATGATACGCTCGCTGCCGTCCTTGCGCCGCAGCGTGACTTGCCAGCATTTGTTCGCTTCGTCGTAACTGCCGGCGACAAGCTCGGTGCCGGTCCAGAAATTCAGCTCCATCGCCTCGACGTAAGCTTCGAACCAGTTTGCCAGCTTGTCTTTCGGGATATAGACCGGAAAGGTCGGCGGAAACGGCATGTAGGGTAGGTGATTGACGTGCACCTCGTTGTGCAGCGTCAGCGAGTGGTAGCGCTTGCGCCAGTTGTCGCCGATGCGCTCGTGCCGGTCGACGATCAGGGTGTCGACGCCGAGCCGATGCAGGCGCGCGCCGATCGAAAGACCGGCCTGTCCACCGCCGACCACGATCACGGCGGGATCGCGGTCACTGTACGCGCGCGCCTCGTTGAGACGGTCGAGCCAATTCGCCGCGCCGAAGTCGCGCGTGCCGGATTCTTCCTCCGTACGGCGCGGCGGAAATTCTTCGAAGCCTTTCAACTCATGCAAGTTTGTATTCAGTGTCCATGCGCGCAAGTGTGCCGGCTCTTCCGGGTCGGGCACCAGCCGCAAGACGCCGTTGGCGGCGCCGAAGGCCGTGTCGAATGCAAACAGCGTCTCGATGCACTCGGTGCCCGCGCGCGAAACCCAACGTGGCGGCGTGCGCTCGCGCGGAATACGGAAATTGCTTGGGTGCGTGCGCGGAACCGTCGCCTGCAGCGTTGCTGCAATCGCCGGCCGGCCACTTGCCGTCTCGATGTTCCAGGTAAACGCCAGAACGTCGCGCCATAGACCTTTCGGCAGGAACAAATCCGCCGCTGCGGCTGTATTTTGCGAGTGCAAAGCGCGCCCGAATGCCTCGAGCCAACTTTGCGCTTCGAGCTGCGCAGGGCGTTTACGATCCACCACGTTCATCATGGGGCGATGATAGCGCGAGGCCGTATCGAACGCTATTTCGCGAGTTTTGCTTTCAGCGCGTAAAGCGCTTCCATTGCTTCGCGCGGCGACATGTCATCCGGGCTGAGTGCCGCAAGTGCACTCGTCACCAGCGCGAGCGGATCGTTTTCGGTGGCAACGGGTCGCGCGCTTGCGGCAAACAGCGGCAGGTCCTCGAAACCTTTCGCCGTCGCGCGATCCTCGGCTTCCAGATTGGCGAGCACCATCCTGGCCCGCTCGATCACGCTCGGCGGCAAGCCGGCGAGTTTCGCCACCTGAATGCCGTAGGAACGGTCGGCAGCGCCGTCGATGACCTCATGCAGGAACACGACGTCACCATGCCATTCCTTTACGCGCACGGTCGCGTTGTGCAGGCGTGGCAGCCGGGCGGAAAGCGCGGTCAGTTCGTGGAAGTGCGTGGCAAACAGCGCGCGGCAGCGATTCACGTCGTGCAAATGCTCGACCGACGCCCAGGCGATCGACAGGCCGTCGAACGTGGCCGTACCGCGGCCGATCTCGTCGAGAATAACCCGCGAGCGCTCGCCCGCCTGATTGAGGATTGCGGCGGTCTCCACCATCTCGACCATGAACGTGGAACGCCCGCGGGCGAGATCGTCCGCGGCGCCGACGCGCGAGAACAGCCGATCGACCACACCGATTTGAGCGCGCCTGGCCGGAACGAAGCTGCCCATTTGTGCAAGAATGGCGATCAGCGCGTTTTGCCGCAGGAACGTCGACTTGCCGGCCATGTTCGGTCCGGTGATCAACCAGATGCGGCCGGCCCCCTCCTTTTCCTCCCCCGCTTGCGGGGGAGGGTAGGGAGAGGGAGGCGCGGACAGATCGCAACTGTTGGCGACGAACG